>JAUVWC010000028.1 GCA_030604325.1 Candidatus Zixiibacteriota bacterium
AGAAGCCGTTCGTGCCCGCGAGCTGGGACTCGATCTCATCGTGACAGATCACCATACCCCCGGTCCAGAAATCCCGGAGGCAATAGCCGTCATCAATCCGAGGCAGGCGGGCTGTTCATATCCTTTCAAAGATCTGTGTGGCGTCGGTCTGGCCTACAAGCTGGCCTGCGCTCTCGAACTGCCTGATCCCGAACCCGCTCTGCTGGAGTATCTCGACCTGGTGGCTCTGGGAACTACCGCAGATGTAGTGCCGTTGCTCGATGAGAATCGTGTGTTCGTCAAATATGGTCTGCCCCAGTTAGGACGCTCGCGGTGGCCGGGGCTGGAGGCCTTGATCGATCGTGTGGGGTTGCAGCGGGAGAGAATAACGGCCAACCAGGCCGTATTCACGCTTGCGCCTCGTATCAACGCCGCCGGTCGCATGGCCGATGCCCGTGATGCCCTGGCCCTGCTTCTGACAGATGATCCCTTTGAGGCGGCGGAGCTGGCCAAGAGGTTGGATGAGCAGAATGCACTCCGCCGGAAAGTGGACCAGTCCACGCTGAAACTAGCCCAGGAGATGATCGATTCTCAGGGAGGAATAGAGGGACGACACGCACTGGTGCTTTGCGCCGAGGACTGGCACCCGGGTGTCATAGGTATCGTTGCCAGCCGGTTGGCGGAAATCTACAACCTGCCGACCGTACTCGTAGCCATGGAGGGGGATGAGGGGAGGGGAAGCGCGCGCAGTGTTGAGGGGTTTGATCTCTACGATGCATTGGCGCAGTGTGCCAAACATCTGGAGGAATTTGGTGGTCACGCCCATGCCGCAGGCTTGAGCCTGGCTCGCTGTAAAATAGCCGCGTTTACTGAAGCCTTAGAGCAGGTCGTACGCAATAAATTGAAGGAGAGAGACTTACACCCAACACTTCAAGTAGATTATGAAGTTCAACTTGACAACCTGACTGATGATCTGCTAAACGGCCTCAAACGTCTGGAACCCTTCGGAGCCAATAACCAACAGCCGGTTTTACTGCTGCGTGGTGCAGCTTTAGGAGGTCCTCCACGCCGGGTGGGACCCGATAGATCACATCTGAAGTTTTCAGTTCGGTGTAGTCAAAATCGTCCACTGGATGCTATCGGGTTCGGTATGGGTGAAAGAACATCTGAACTGGCCAGCGGCCGTGTGGATGTCGTCTTTGCCTTTGAAGAGAATGAATTCCGGGGGATACGCCGGTCGCAGCTCAGGCTGAAGGACATTCGCGAGGCGGCCCCTTTATCATGAGAGTGAGAAGAAATAGTATGCTGTTGCCCCCCGGAAGTACGACAAACCATAGAAGGACCCTGCCGTGCTGCTGACAGAAGACGCCCTGATGATACGCGACATGGTACGCGGGTTCGCCGAAAAGGAGATCCGGCCCCTGGCGGCCGAGATCGACCGGGAAGAACGCTTCCCGCAAGAATCAGTCGACAAGATGGCGGAACTGGGACTTATGGGGATAACCATTCCCGAAGAGGAGGGTGGCAGCGGGATGGATACACTCTCCTACGCGATCACTGTGGAAGAGATCGCCCGTGTCTGTGGTTCCACCGCCCTCATTCTGGCGGCACACATCTCGCTGACCTGTCAGCCTATCTATCTCTTCGGCACGCCCGAGCAGAAGAAAAGGTACCTGCCTCCTCTCGCTTCGGGAGAGGTCATCGGGTCATACGGTCTCAGTGAACCGGATGCCGGATCCGATGCCGGAGCAACCCGCACCACCGCCGTACTTGATGGTAATGAATACGTTATCAACGGTACCAAGATGTGGATCACCAATGCCCAACAGTCCCATACGATGGTTTTTACCGCCCGCACTGGCGGGATGAAGGAGGGAACCAAGGATATCAGCTCCTTTATCATCGATCCCCGGCAGGAGGGAGTAACCGTAAATCCCATCAAGGATAAGCTCGGGTGCCGAGGATCCACGACGTGCGAAGTGGTTTTTGAAGACGCCCGCATCCCCAGGGAGAACCTTCTTGGCGAGACGGGGAAGGGATTCAAGCAGTTCCTCACGATCCTGGACGGTGGCCGTATAAGTATCGGAGCCATGGGGTTGGGCATTGCGCAGGGAGCCTACGAGGAGGCATTGCGCTACGCACAGCAGCGGCAGCAGTTCGGCAAGCCGATTGCCAGGTTCCAGGCGATAGCCTTCACCCTGGCAGAGATGGCCACGCGTATCGAAGCAGCCCGCGAGCTCGTCTATGAAGCGGCCCGCAGGAAGGACACAGGCGAGAACATCATCAAAGCTTCGGCCATGGCCAAGTATTACGCCGGCGAGATGGCCCAATGGGTCACCACCAAAGCCATCCAGATCCACGGCGGGTACGGGTACACAAAGGAGTATCCCGTCGAACGGATGTGGCGGGATATGAAGTTGACCACCATTGGTGAAGGCACCAGCGAGATTCAGCTCCTGGTCATCTCCCGGGAGATACTCACTGAGCTATGAGTTAATTAAGACTCACATCGTGCCGCCGAGGTCTATGAGCGAGGAGGAGAACCCGGAGGTCACAGACATAGAAGGTAAGGAGACAACATGAGCACGACCGCCGGTGAACCCATCATTTCCAGCGCGGTGCGGATACCTACGGGCAACTTCCAGGGTGCACTGAGTGGGCTGAGTGCCACGCAGCTCGGTTCGATCGCCGTGAAAGCCGCGCTGGAGAGAGCTTCCATTTCCGGCGACAGAGTGGATGAAGTGATAATGGGCCATGTGGTTCAGGCAGGCGCCGGCCAGGCAACGGCCCGTCAGGCGGCCATTGGCGCGGGCCTGCCAGAACAGACTCCGGCCATGGCCATCAACAAGGTATGCGGCTCGGGGCTGAAGGCCGTCATGATTGCCTCCAGCATGATCAAGGCCGGGGATGCGCAGATTCTGATCGCTGGCGGTCAGGAGAGCATGAGCAACGTGCCCTACGGGCTGAAAACTGCACGGACCGGCATGCGGATGGGGCATCAGGAAACCACCGATCTGATGATCCACGACGGCCTGTGGTGCATATTCAACGACTGCCACATGGGGAACCTGGCCGAGTATACGGCGGAGAAATCGGGGCTCACGCGCGAAGATCTCGATCAGTATGCATATGAGAGCCAGATGAAGGCGGTCCGGGCGCAGCAGGAGGGCAGGTTCGATGCCGAAATCGTCCCAGTTGAGGTTCCCCAGCGTAAGGGAGAGCCTGTAGTCGTCTCGCAGGATGAAACGCCGAAGCCCGATACCACGGTGGATGTGCTGGCTAAGTTGCGTCCGGCGTTCCAGAAGGATGGGAAGGTCACCGCCGGCAACGCCCCGGGTCTGAACGACGGCGCGAGCGCCCTCGTGGTGGCCTCACGTGCCGCTGCCACCGAGCTCGGCGCCCCCATACTGGCCCGCATTATGGGCTACGCCCAGGCTGCCGTTCCTCCCAAGGAACTCTTCTATGCACCGGTGGCGGCCGTCCGCAAGCTGCTGGCCCAGCTCGATATGGACATCAATGATTTCGACCTCATCGAAGCCAACGAAGCATTCGCCGCCCAGGCGCTGGCAGATGGGAAGGAGCTTGGTTGGGACTGGGAGCGGGTCAACGTCAACGGCGGCGCTATCGCTCTCGGGCACCCCATCGGCGCCAGCGGTGCCAGGGTGTTGACCACGTTGATCTATGCACTCAGGGACCGGGGTGGAAGCAGAGGAATGGCGACCCTCTGCCTCGGCGGCGGTGGTGCGGTGGCACTCGCGGTGGAAATGGAGGATTGAACCGGCACGCGGGTCTCCCACCGGCAATGTGCTCAGCTGGAGGATTAACTCTTAGAGAGAGAACTAATTCTTAGAAAAAGGGATACAGATTGTGGCTATTGAACAATACGCGGTGATCGGCGCCGGGACCATGGGCAACGGCATCGCCCACATCGCTGCCCTCAGGGGGCGTACGGTGACGATGGTGGATGTCGCCCAGGAGTTTCTCGACCATGCGCTCTCCAGCATCGAGAAGAACATGGCCCGCCAGGTAAAGAAGGAAGTGATCGACCAGCAGGCGGCGGACGAGGCATTGGCCCGGATCACTCCGACGCTCAACCTGGAGGACGCAGCGGACTCGGACCTGGTCATCGAGGCGGTTCTGGAGCGGTTCGATACGAAATCGGAGGTCTGGCAGACGCTGGATCAGATAGCGAAGGAGAAGGCGATCCTCGCCACCAACACCTCCAGCATTAGCGTTACCCGCCTGGCGGCTCTCACCGGTCGGCCGGAGCATTTCATCGGCATGCACTTCTTTAACCCGGTTCCGATGATGTCTCTGGTGGAAGTCATCCGGGGCCATGACACCGACGAGGCCACGACCAAGGCGGTGATGGCTGAGGCCAGGGAACTGGGCAAGACACCCGTCGAGGTGCACGACTACCCGGGCTTCGTCAGCAACCGGGTCCTGATGCCGATGATCAATGAGGCCATCTTCGTCCTGATGGAGGGGGTGGCGGACGGGGAGGCGATCGATACCGTCATGAAGCTGGGCATGGCCCATCCGATGGGGCCGCTCACGCTGGCAGATTTCATCGGCCTCGATATCTGTCTCGACATCATGGAAGTTTTGCACAGGGAGCTGGGTGATTCGAAGTACCGCCCCTGCCCGCTGCTGCGGAAGATGGTGGCCGCGGGTCACCTGGGTCGCAAGACCGGCATGGGTTTCTACGACTACAGTAAATAGGAGGAGATACAGTGGATTTCAAACCCACCGAGGAACAGGTATTTATCCGTCAGGCAGCAAGGGATTTCGCCGAGAACGAGATTAAGCCGGGTGCGGCTGAGCGCGACCTGAATGCCGAATTCCCCACAGATATTGTCAGGCAGCTGGGAGAGCTAGGATTTATGGGTATCGCCATCGCGGAAGAGTGGGGAGGGGCGGAGGCCGATAATCTCTCCTATGTGCTGGCCCTGGAAGAGATCAGCCGGGCCGATGCCGGTGTCGGCGTGATCATGTCGGTCAATAACAGCCTGGTCTGTGACCCGCTAGACCACTTCGGCAGCGACCAACAGAAGGAGAAATACCTGAAGAAATTGGCCTCTGGTGAGCAGCTGGGATCTTACGCCCTCACCGAGCCCAGTGCGGGTACAGATGCCGGGGCGCAGAAAACCACCGCCGTCAGGGACGGGGATGAGTTTGTCTTGAACGGTACAAAGGCCTTCGTCACCAACGGCGATTCGTGCGACGTGACGATAACCTATGCCAAGACCGATCCCCAGGCTCCGAGCGGGAAGGGGATCAGCGCCTTCCTGGTAGAAAAGGGGGCACAGGGATTCAATGTTGGCAAGCATGAAGATAAACTGGGTATCCGCTGTTCCGACTGCGTCAGTTACTCGTTCGAGGACTGCCGCGTGCCCGCCGAAAACATGCTCGGCGAGGAGGGAGAGGGGTTCAAGATAGCCCTCGCTACACTGGATATCGGACGGCTCGGTATCGCCGCCCAGGCCGTGGGGATCGCCCAGGCGTGTCTCGACGAGAGCATTTCCTACTCCAAAGAGAGGGAACAGTTCGGCCAGCCGATCTCCCATTTCCAGGCCATCCAGTGGAAGCTGGCCGACATGGCCATGGAGATAGAGGCCGCCCGGCTTCTGACCTGGCGAGCTGCCTGGATGCGCGACCATGGTATGAGACACACCATGGAGTCGAGCATGGGCAAGCTGTTTGCCAGTGAAATCGCCGTGAAGGCGGGGCTACAGGCCGTGCAGATACACGGGGGATACGGCTATATCCGCGAATATCCGGTCGAGCGTTTTATGCGCGACGCCAAGATCACCGAGCTCTACGAAGGAACGAGCGAGGTGCAGCGTCTGGTGATCGCCCGCAGTCTTCTGGCCGATTGAGGGGAACGAAGATCACACAGACTAGGCTGAAAACAAGCAGCGAAAGAGACCGAAATGAGTGAGCAGGAGAACAATCTCGAAGGGATACCCGAACCGGAAGTGCTGGTGGAGATCGACGGTCACGTTGCCCAGATAACGATCAACCGGCCCGAAGTGCTCAACGCGCTCAGCCGGCAGACACTCGACCTGCTGGAAGAGGCGATCGATGAGCTGACCACCGACGACAACGTCAGGGCGGTGGTCATTACCGGCGCGGGAGAGAAGGCATTCGTCGCCGGAGCCGACATCGCCGAGATCCAGGAACTGGATAGCGAAAGCGGCAGGCAGTTCTCCGAAAGGGGCCAGGCGCTGCTCCGGAAGATCGAGATAATGCCCAAAGCTACCATCGCCGCCGTGAACGGATTCGCGCTCGGGGGAGGGTGCGAGCTGGCCATGGCGTGCGATATCCGCGTCGCCGCTGAGAATGCCCGCTTCGGCCAGCCGGAGATCAACCTGGGTATCATCCCAGGCTACGGCGGCACGCAGCGGTTCACCCGTCTGATGGGCTACGGAAAGGCCGCCGAACTGCTGATGACAGGGAATATGATGAATGCCGCCAAAGCAGCCGAGCTCGGCCTCGTGGAGCGGGTTGTTCCGGAAGGATCCGCCGTCAAGGAAGCCACCGACCTGGCTCGGCTCATTGCCGCCAAGGCGCCACTGTCGATTGCGGCCATCAAGCGTGCTATGGATGCCAGCCAGGGTGACCACGCCCCGGGCTATGTAGCCGAGGCCGCCGAGTTCGCCGCCATCATGGATACCGAGGACAAGGCCGAAGGAATCCAAGCTTTTATGGAGAAGCGCGCGGCTACCTGGAAAGGGGAGTAGTGGAGAAAGAGAAGCCCGAAGGACGGTTGTTCGCCACCTCGAGCGGGACACCGCTGCAGAAGCGGTACGGCCCGGAAGATCTGGCCGGTTTCGATCCGGCCGAGAAGCTGGGTGAACCGGGCACTCCCCCCTATACCCGTGGGGTCTACCCCGACATGTACCGTGGCCGGCTTTGGACCATGCGCCAGTACGCCGGCTATGCGAGTGCTGCCGAGAGTAACGCCCGCTACCGCTACCTGCTCGACCATGGCACGACCGGACTATCCGTCGCCTTCGACCTTCCCACCCAGATAGGTTACGACTCCGATTCTCCTCTGGCCGCCGGAGAAGTCGGCAAGTCGGGGGTGGCCATCGATTCGATCAGGGATATGGAGGTCCTGTTCGAGGGCATTCCGCTCGACGAGGTATCCACCTCGATGACCATCAATTCCACCGCCATGATCCTTCTCGGGTTGTATGCGTTAGTGGCCCGCCGCAGGGCTATTCCCCTCGACCGGCTCTCCGGTACCATCCAGAACGACATACTGAAGGAGTATTTTGCCCGGGGAACCTACATCTATCCTCCGGGCCCCTCTATGCGGATGGTGACCGATATCTTCGCCTACTGTGCGGAGAAGATGCCCCGCTGGAACACGATCTCCATATCCGGCTACCATATCCGGGAGGCCGGAGCCACCGCCGCTCAGGAGATCGCCTTCACCATTGCCAATGCCGTCGCCTATCTGGAAGCGGCCCGCGAGGCCGGACTCGATCTGGATGTCGTGTGCCGGCGAGTCTCCTTTTTCCTCAATGCCCATAATAATTTCCTGGAGGAGATCGCCAAATTCCGGGCCGCGAGGCGGCTGTGGACCTCGATCACGCGGGACCGGTTCCGGATAACCGATCCCGAGGCGTGGCGACTGCGCTTCCATACCCAGACGGGCGGGGCCACCCTGACCGCCCAGCAACCGGTCAATAACGTGGTACGGGTGACTCTGCAGGCGCTGGCTGCCGTGCTTGGCGGCACCCAGAGCCTACATACCAACTCGATGGATGAGGCCCTGGCTCTTCCTACCGAGGAAGCCGTCGCCGTCGCCCTGCGCACCCAGCAGATCATCGCCTACGAGAGCGGGGTCGCCGATACGGTGGATCCGCTGGCAGGATCATACGCCATCGAGAGCCTGACCAACGACCTGGAGGAGCAAGCTAACAGATATCTAGAGGAGGTGGATGAACTGGGGGGGGCGATCCGCGCCATCGAGTCAGGCTATTTCCAGCGAGAGATCCACCAGGCGGCCTACCAGTACCAGAAGCAGATTGAGGCGGGTGAGAGGGTTATCGTAGGTGTCAACCGGTACGGGGATGAAGAAGAGACACCAGAAGTGCCGGAGATACTGCGCGTGGATCCGGAGCTGGAGGCGGCACAGGTTGAGCAGCTGGCCCGCCTGAGGGACGAGCGCGACACCATTCGTACCGAAGAGATGCTGGCGGCCATAGTTGAGGCCGCAACCGGTTCGGAAAACCTGATGCCCTTCGTCATGGACGCTCTGGATGCCGAGGCCACGCTTGGTGAGATCAGTGATGTGCTGCGCGAGGTATGGGGGACCTACACTCCCCCGGGAGGGCTCGGATGAGCATGGAGCGGGGCGCAGCGCAGTGCATCGACCACCTCGCGGTGGCGGTGGCCGATCTCGATGCGGCCGTCGACAGGTTCCGGCGTCTTCTCGGCATAGAGCCCGCCTGGCGCGGTGAGGATGAGGGGTTCGAGGTACGGGTCGCTGTCTTCCACGTCGGAGCGGTCAAGCTGGAACTGCTGGAGGGTACGAGTCCCGACTCGACGGTAAGCCGATTCGTGAACAAGCGGGGACCCGGTCTGCACCACGTCTGTATTGCCGTTGAAGATCTGAAGACCACACTGGAACGCGTGCGGACGGAGGGATTCGAAGTCGTGGACACGGGTGGGGAGACGGGTGTTGAAGGTCGTCCGGTGGCGTTCGTGCACCCCAAGGACGCAAGTGGAGTACTGGTTGAATTCATCGAAGGATTCGACGAACGGAGAGAGTGAAAAAATGGCTGATATGAATGACTCTTCCCGAATGAAGTGGGGCTTTGCTACCAAAGCCATCCATGGAGCAGGAGGAGTCGACCCGACGACCGGAGCAGTGTGTTTTCCGATCTATCAGTCCAATACTTTCGCTTTTAAGAGTGCGGAAATGGGGGCCAGCATCTTCGCCGGCGAGGAGGAGGGGTATATCTACACCCGCATCGGGAATCCCACCATCCAAGGCTTTGAGCGGGCGCTGGCGCTACTGGAGGGTGGAGAAACCGCCGTCGCCTTTGCCAGCGGCATGGCCGC
>JAUVWC010000061.1 GCA_030604325.1 Candidatus Zixiibacteriota bacterium
CCAATGCGGGTGTAGAAATCGTTACGCTCCCTGCGCGAGGGAAGCTGCACGCGTGCCCATCCGCTCTGATAGCCCAGCCCCGCCGCCCGTTGAAGTACCGTATGGCCGTAGATGAAATAGGCGCCGTCGATGAACGCCTGGCGCAGGGATGCGAGTTCGGGGATGTCGAAATCATCGACCCTCTTCTGCCCAAAACTGTTCATCTCGGTTCCCACGTTCAGCGGAAGATCCAGCCGGCCGGCGAGCTCGACCACGTGGTGAAGATTATCGACCTTCATCCGGCGTTCTTCGGGATCGGAGATGTTCCAGTTGCGGTCGGGGATAATGTTGAGAGCGGCGACACCCTTATCGACCAGCAGAGCGAGCAGTTCGTCAACGGCCTGTTCACCCTCCGAGGTGCCGTCGAGCCATGCCGCGCAGGGAAGGGCACCGCAGGCCGTCACCAGTTCGTGGAATTGATCCAACGGGGGAAATGTATCCGGTCCGGGCTGAACGTATCCTACTCCGCCCCTTTTCATCAGAGTCGAACGGATCAGATCGTGGAATCGTGGCTCGTTGCTCGTAAGGGTTTCTACTTCATCCCGGCTCACGTCGAGCTGTGCCGCCCAGAAATCGGAGGGGTCGGGGAGGGATATTTCTACCTTGTGGAGGTAGGCTGAAACGATGTGCCGTTCAGTGGCGTTGCCCGACGGGGTGAGGGGTAGAACGTCCTTTTCATAGTCGATGGTAGTCGGGTGCAGGTGGGTGTTGATACGGTCTACCAGGCTCCTGTTGCGTTGGTATGCCCGCTGGACCAGGTCGGTCAGGTTCTCGAGCGCTTCCCCCAAGACCACGCCTGTGGTGAATCCGATGCCCATGTGGTAGCAGACTCCCGGCTCGCCGGGCGAGTTGATCTCGCGGCTGGAGAATTCGGGGAGGAATACCCGTGTCTCCATTCCCGCACTTCCGCGGACACCGACGGCTTCACATGCCGTCAGGAACTCCTCGACTCCGTCCAGCACGTCGAAATCCACGATGCTGATCAGTTTCATCCCCCGCTTCTTGGCCATCCACGCCAGTGATGCCGGGGAGTGGCCGTGGGCGTTGAAGGAGAAGAAGGTGTGGCAGTGCATGTTCGCCACTTCCATCTCCGGCTCGAGCGGAATTGCGTTCTGCTCGGCCAGGGAGATGAGTTCGGCCAGGGCCCGCGCGCGGACCATGGGATTGAAATCATTCAGCTCTGATTCAAGGCTGGCGATATGTGTTGAGTCCGCCGTCATGTGGTCCGTCGGTTCCGGGACAGTATCCTCTGTCGGTTGAAATCCCCCTGCTACCCATATGGCCCACACCTGCTTGATTTTGTTGTATTTTGCCCGATAATGTGGCTTTGGTCAAGGCGGTAAAATCCCGTTTTCCTGCAAGATAACACCGTGAGGGCATCGGCCTCTCCTTGGTCGCAACCGGGATGGTGATTCGTGTATATTATTCGCGGCTTTACGGATGCAGCGAGGAAGGAACGATGGACCGATACATGAGCTGGATACTGGACCGGATACTGGACCGGATACGGTACCGTGTAAGGGACCGCATACCGATTCTACTGATGGTTATCTGCGCGGCGGCGGCTCTGTCGGGCTGCGGCAGGCGGGAGGAGGCCGGCGAGCGTGGCTCACCGGAATCGCAGTCGTCAACCGGCGGAAGCTATACGATCGCCGTCATCCCCAAAGGCACTACCCACATGTTCTGGAATTCTGTCGAAAAGGGGGCCAAGGACGCCGGCGAAGAGCTGGAGGTATCTATCATCTGGAAGGGACCCCTGAAGGAGAACGACCGGGCCCAGCAGATCCAGGTAATGCAGCAGTTCATCGCCCAGGGCGTCGATGGGATCGTGTTGGCCCCGCTCGACTTCAGGGCGCTGGTCAGCCCGGTCAGGGACGCTATGAAAAGAGATATCCCGGTGGTCATCTTCGACTCGGCCCTGGAGGGGGAGCCGGGAGAGGATTTCGTCAGCTTCGTGGCTACCAATAACCTTAACGGAGGCCGACTCGGTGGCGAGCGGCTGGCCGAGATCCTTGGGAATGAAGGGAAGGTCGTTCTCCTCCGCTATCTAGTCGGCTCGGCCAGCACCAATACCCGTGAGGAGGGCTTCCTCGAGGCGATCCGGCAGAGGCCGGCCATGGAGGTCCTCGTCGACAACCGCTATGCGGGCCCTACCGCCGGTGAGGCCAAAACCCGGGCCCTCAACATGATCGACCAGATCCGCAGGGCCGACGGGATCTTCTGTTCCAACGAATCGGCCACCTACGGTATGCTGCTGGCCCTGCGGCAGGAGGGACTGGCTGGTGAGGTGAGGTTCGTTGGCTTTGATGCCTCTCCGCCGCTGGTCCAGGCTCTGACCGATGGAGAGATCGATGCGCTCGTCGTCCAGGACCCGGAGAAGATGGGCTTTATGGCCGTCGGCGCGCTGGTCCGTCACCTCAACGGTGAGGAGGTCGAACCTGTCGTTGATACCGGTGCGGTCCTGGTGACCCGTGATAATATGGACGATCCGGAGATAGTGCGCCTGATAGGGCGTCAATGATAATCGAGTAGCTTCGAACAGCTGCACGAGATGATAGGCACTTCAAAAGAGAATGAGCCTGTGAGCCTGCGCATGGAAGGGGTGCGCAAGCATTTCGGTGCTACCGTCGCGCTCGATGGTGTCGATCTGAAGGTGCGATCGGGAGAGATCCATGCCCTGATTGGTGAGAATGGCGCTGGCAAGAGCACGCTGATGAAGGTGCTCACCGGCGCCCACCAGCCCGACGATGGCTGCATGTGGCTCGACGGTGAGCCGTATTGGCCGCGCTCACCCGCCGACGGCCGCAGCGCCGGCGTGGCCATGATCTATCAGGAGCTTTCGCTGGCCCAGCACCTGTCGGTGGCGGAGAACATCATGCTTGGCCTCGAGCCGACCCGCGGCCCCTTTGTGAAGTGGGGCGAGATCCGCCGGCTGGCCGCCGGGGCTCTGGGGCAGGTCGGCCGACCCGATATTCCTCTCGACATCCCGGTTTCACGCCTGTCGGTTGCCGAGCAGCAGCTGGTCGAGGTGGCACGCTCGGTGGCCATCGGGTGTCGCGTGCTGGTGCTGGACGAGCCGACGAGCAGCCTCGCGAAGAAGGACATCCGGAAACTCTTCGAGCTGGTCCGACGCCTGAAGGCCGAAGGTCTGGCCATCGTCTACATCTCTCACGTACTCGAAGAGGTACATGAGATAAGTGACACGTTTACCGTGTTGAGGGATGGGCTGTCGGTGGGAGAGGGCGTGACTGCCACCACCGGTGTGCACGACATCATCACCATGATGGTGGGCCGCGAACTGGATGAACTCTACCCGCGTTCCCATCGTGTGGCCGGTGAGGTGGTGCTGGAGGTCGATGGCCTGGACGGGCTCGGTCTGCCCGCATCGGCCTCGCTCGTACTGCGCAGGGGAGAGGTGCTCGGCATAGCGGGGCTCGTCGGTTCGGGCCGTACGGAGCTGCTGCGCGCCATTTTCGGGCTCGACCCCGTGGTGCGAGGCGAGGTGAAAGTCGCTCACTTCACCGGTCCCGCCTCGCCCAGCCGTCGCTGGGCACAGGGTGCGGGCATGGTGAGCGAAGACCGCAACCGTGAGGGACTGGCAATCAACTTGAGCCTGGCTGACAACCTGACGATGCCCCGTCTCAAAGGTCTGGGGCCGTACGGGCTGGTGACGCCTTCGGGTCAGGCCCGCGCCTCCAGGCCGTGGATCGACAGGATACCCATCAAGTGCCTCTCTCCAATGCAGCCGTTGAGTGACCTCTCGGGTGGCAACCAGCAGAAGGTTGCCATCGCCCGCCTGCTCTACGCCGATGTGGATGTGCTGCTACTCGACGAGCCGACCCGGGGCATCGACGTCGGCTCCAAGGCGCAGATCTACAAGCTGATCGACGAACTTACGGCTGGCGGCGGCATCGGTGATCCCACCGGAGGTGCCGGCGGTCCCATTGGGGAAACCAGCGATCCCGCCGGGGAGAGGCCCCCCAAGGCGGTGTTGATCATCAGCAGCTATCTGCCGGAGCTGCTCGGCATGTGCGACCGCGTGGCCGTAATGTGCCGTGGACGCCTGGGAGAGGCGCGTTCGGTCGACGAGATAGACGAGCGCCAGATAATGCTCGAGGCCACCGGCAGCGGGGAGGCCGCATGAGCGAGCCTACCGTCCAGACTTTGCCCGCCGCCGGGAACCGTTCTCATGTGGCGGCACTGTTCGGCCAGCTGGGCCCGCTGGTCGGTCTGCTCTTCGTCTGGCTGCTTTTCGCGCTACTCATGGGACACGACTTTGTGAAATGGGACAACCAGCGCCTGATGCTGCTGCAGACGGCGGTTGTCGGTACCGCCGCCATCGGTGCCACCCTCATCATCATCTCCGGGGGGATTGATCTGTCCGTCGGCTCAACGATCGCGCTCGGCACCGTGGTGGTTGCCCTGCTGCTCAATGCCGGTCTTTCCCCTCTGCTGGCGGCGCTGGGAGGGATCGGAGCAGGGATGATGTGCGGAGCGGCCGTGGGCGCAATAGTCATCGGGTATATAGGGCGCGTGGCGGCCATGATCGTGGCCGCCCTGACGGTCCTGTGGTTGTGGGAAGCTATCGGACCGGTCCTGGCGGTTCTCGCGGCGGCAGCTGCGTTCGGGGCTGTTCTGGCCTTCAGCGAACTGGTAGTGAAGCAGGTGCCGATCGCGCCCTTTATCGTAACCCTGGGCATGTGGGGCGCGCTGAGGGGGACCGCCAAGGGACTCGGCAATAATCAACCGGTCTACCCGGAGGGCGTCACCTGGCTGAATGAGCTGATGACTAACTCGGCCGGGGGGCTCGGCTCAGTGCTGGCTCCGGGAGTCTGGATACTGATCGTCCTCGCCGTCGTCATGGCGGGGGTGCTGCGCTACACCCGGTTCGGCCGTCACATATTCGCCATCGGTTCCAACGAACAGACTGCACGCCTGTGCGGTATCCAGGTGGAACGCACGAAGCTGTTCATCTATATCATCGGCATCGGCTGCGCCGGCATGGCGGCCCTGCTGCAGTTCGCCTACCTCTCGATGGGCGATCCGACAACCGCCGAGGGTTACGAACTGAGGGTGATCGCTGCGGTAGTGATCGGCGGTGCCAGCCTTGCCGGTGGTGAAGGCTCGATCCGCGGTACCATGGTGGGTGCACTGATTATGACCGTGGTCGATAACGGGTGCACTAAGCTCGGTCTCGAGAACTGGGTCCAGGAGATAGTAACGGGAGCGATTATAGTAGTTGCCGTAGCGCTCGATCGGCTGCGTCATCGCCGGGCAGCTACAGCCATTCGGCGTGAAGCCAGAGAAGAATAATTGAGGAACAATCCCATGGCGCAATACAACATGCCGAAGCAGGCGAGGCCGAAGAGGATGCGCGAAGGCCAGGTGGTCCTGGTGGCCAGCGGCGACCAGCGCGAATCGGCGAACCGCGTATGTTGGAAAGCCCAGCTGGAGATAGAACGTGACTTGAAATCGGCGGTGGAATCGTGCGGGTACGAACTGGTCCGCGCCCACCCGTACAAGCGGGCGGACAAGCACGGTTTCATCGGCTCGCAGAAAGAGGGGATGGAGGTTTTTGCGGGCATCGATCCCGAGGTGAAGCTGATCGTTGCCGAGGCTGTATGGCAGTATTCGCATCACGTGCTGCACGGCCTGATCTCGCACCACGGTCCGATCCTCACCGTCGCCAACTGGTCGGGGCAGTGGCCCGGCCTGGTGGGGATGCTCAACCTCAACGGTTCTCTCACCAAGGCCGGCATCAGGTACTCGACCCTGTGGAGCGAGGACTTCAGCGATCCGAAGTTCATAAAGAAGCTCCGGACCTGGCTGGAACGGGGCAGCGTCATCCACCGGCCTGGGCACGTAAGGTCTCTCTCATCTATTAAGATCCCGGCTAGAGAGCGCAGGCTGGGTGAGGCACTGGCGGCTGAGTTGCAGCACCGGAAGGCGATCATGGGAGTCTTCGACGAGGGGTGCATGGGCATGTTCAACGCCGTCATCCCCGACCACCTGCTCAACCCTACCGGAGTCTACAAGGAGCGGCTCAGCCAGTCGGCTCTCCTCTACGCTACCTCGCAGGTATCGAACCGGGAGGCCGGCGAAGTTTACAGCTGGATCCGCAAAGCGGGGATGAAGTTCAGGTTCGGGCGAAATGAGGAAACCGACCTGACGAGGCAGCAGGTGCTGACGCAGTGCAAGATGTATATAGCGGCCCTGCGGATCGCCGGAGAGTTCGGCTGCGACTGTATCGGCATACAGTACCAGCTGGGTCTGAAGGACTGCCTGCCGGCGTCCGACCTGGTGGAGGGCATGCTCAACAACTCGAAACGGCCGCCGGTCAAGGATGCCAGAGGCCGCCTCCTCTACCGCGGAGAGCCTCTGCCTCACTTTAACGAAGTAGACGAGTGCGCCGGCCTGGACGGCCTGATCATCTACCGCGTGCACAAGGCGATGGGGCAGCCGGTGGAGAACACCCTGCACGACCTGCGATGGGGCGACTGGGACCGGTCGGGCACGACCGACGAATATGTGTGGGTGTTCGAGATCAGCGGGTCCGTTCCGCCCGCCCACCTCGTGGGCGGATGGGCCGGTGCCGTGGGGGAGCGTCAGCCCTCCATGTACTTTCGCCTCGGCGGCAGCACGATCAAGGGTGTGAGCCGGACGGGCGAGATCGTCTGGTCGCGCATCTACATCGAACACGACCGGCTCAACATGGATATCGGACGGGGGAAGGTTATCGAGCTACCGCCGGAGGAGACCCAGCGCCGCTGGGACTGCACCACATCGCAGTGGCCGATCATGCACGCTGTCACCTACGGTGTGGGACGCGACCAGATGATGGCCAAGCACAAGTCGAACCACATCCAGGTAGTCTATGCAAAGAGCGCGCCGGATGCCGACCGGGCGATGCTTGCCAGGGCGGCCATGGCCGAGGCGCTCGGCATCCGGGTCAATGTGTGCGGCGCCCGTAAGAACGGCAGGCCCTGGAGCTGAAGGAGGACCACATAACCGCTTGAGGCGTGGTTCTGCCACGCGAAGTTAAAGCCGACATTCTACGTGGCGTGGGGGCCGCCGTGGATGGCCAGGATGGAGGTGTACCAGTTTACAGTTTCAGCCTGGGCACTACCCGTTCGGCTCCGCTGTCCAGCTCGAAGTAGCTGCCTCCCACAAATCGGAACATCCGTCCAATGATATTTGTGGGGAAGCTCTCGCGAAGGATATTCAGCTCACGTACGTTGCCGTTGAAGAACCGCCTTGCCGCCGCG
>JAUVWC010000103.1 GCA_030604325.1 Candidatus Zixiibacteriota bacterium
CGGCTGGCGCCGGCACCGACTGGCGGTGTTGGTTCACGCGGAATGTCCTCGACGTAGCGCAACGGCTACGTCTCCGGGCCTTCCGCTCAACCGCCTTGCCATCCGGCGTCGGCGTCGCCCTCGCTGTCGTCGGTCTCACCGGCCGGCTCCTGGCCACCGCTATCCCTCCTCCTCGTGCCTTGCTGGCCGGACGACTCGGCACTCTCGATACGTAACCGTAATTGCAGAGCAGTACACTAAGCTAAGGGCCGAACACGGGCTCCCACCAGAGCCCGGTCGGCCCCAAGTTTGTGTATCAATCACAACCTATCCCCTGACTGCGACACTATTTGGCGTGGAATTGGCACCTGCTGCTTGAATTTATGCACAATATGCGCTGTAGTAACGGTACGGAAGTAGTGTGAGTCACTTTCTTCCATCGAGCCGCCATCTGTCCCACCCGCGAACTATGGAGGAATCTTCCATGCGAAGATACACAGTCACTTTAGTGCTGCTGATAATGGTCCTTCCGAGGGGGACCTGGGCCCAGACTCCCGAACATTTCGAGTGGTTCCCCGGGGGAACCTACGATTCCTCCATACCGACGCCGGAGTCATTCCTCGGCTACCAGGTAGGCAGCGCCTATACATTTCACAACCAGATGAAGGCCTACATGGAGACCGTGGCCGATGCCAGCGACCGGGTTACAATCCGCTCCTACGGGAAGTCTAATGAAGGCCGCGATCTACTCCTGCTGACCATTACCAGTCCGGCCAATCACGCGCACCTGGAGGAGATCCGGCAGAATATGGCCCGCCTCGCCGACCCGCGTGAGGTTGCCCGGGACCGGCTCGAAGCGATCATCGAGAACAGTCCCGCCGTAGCGTGGCTATCCTACAATGTGCACGGCAGCGAGTCGGCCGGTACCGAAGCCGCCATACTGACCGTCTACCAGCTTGCAGCTGGAACCGACGCATTGACGCTGACAATCCTCGAAGAGCTGGTCGTGATAATCGACCCGCTATTAAATCCCGATGGGCGCGACCGTTTCGTGCATAGCTTCAAGAAGCGGAAAGGCATGAGCCATAACGACAGCCCTGCAGCGTGGGAGCACGGCTCCGACTGGCCGGGCGGCCGCTCGAACCACTACTTATTCGACCTCAACCGCGACTGGGCGTGGCAGACGCAGGTGGAGACCCAGCTGCGGATCGCCGAGTATCTGCAGTGGAATCCGGTCGTACATGTGGACTTCCACGAAATGGGTGGAGAGTCCTACTTCTTCTTCCCGGCGGCGACACCCGTCCATACCGCCATTCCTGATGTGGTGATGAAATGGCAGAAGATCTACGGGGAGGGAAACGCCGCTGCTTTCAACCGCTTCGGCTGGCCCTACTACACACGGCGGGGATTCGACATGTACTACCCCAGTTACGGTGATTCGTGGCCCAGCATGATGGGCGCTATCGGAATGACATACGAGCAGGGGGGCGGGGGAGGTGTCGGTATCGCCGTCAGAAGGGATGACGGCACCATACATTCCCTTAAGCAACGAACCCACGGACATTTCACTACCTCGATGGCCACGCTTCAGACCACCGCGGAGAGGAGGCAGGAGCGGTTGGCGGACTTCCTCGCCTTCTTCCGGCATGCGCTCGACTTGGAGAAGGGGCCGGTCAAAGCCTATGCCCTTGTGCCGGCAACCGATCCCTACAATGCCGACCGCCTGGCACGACTGCTTACCCTGCAGGGGATAGAGGTGAGTTCGGCCCGGGAGCCCTTCCGCAGCCGGATTGCCGGGGGGTACGGGATGCAGCCGGCGCCGAGCACGAAACAGTTTCCTGCCGGCACCTACCTGGTGGAGGCGGGACAGCCGAAGGGGGTTGCCGTGCAGATGCTGCTGGAGCCGAATCCGGTGCTGGAGGATACGAGTTTCTACGACCTCTCTGGCTGGTCACTGCCGCTGGCGTTCAATGTCGAGGCGTACACGCTGTCGGAGGTGCCGGGCGTGAGCAGGGTGCCGGCAGAAGGGGCTCCCCGGCGCGCGGGGGGCGTCGAGGGAGGGCGCGCGGCATACAGCTATGCCATCCCCTACAATGGAATGTCCGCCCTGCTGGCGGCTGTTGACCTGCTGAACAGGGGGCTCCGGGTGCACTCTGCCAGGGAGTCTTTCACCATCCACGGGCGGACCTATCCCCGAGGTACGTTCGTGATACCCCTCTACCGCAACCCGGATGATATCCACCACATCGTGGAGGAGGTGGCCGCCGGCCACGGTGTGACTGCGTACCCGATCAATACCGGTCTGGTGGAGGAGGGAACGGACCTCGGCGGGGGTGCCTACAGCCTCATGAGGAAACCTCGGGTCGCGGTGGCCGCCGGCTCGTCGGTGGGCAATTCCTTCGGCGAGGCGTGGCACTTATTCGACCAGCGTTTCCCGCACTTCGACTACACAAATGTCGATGCCGACCGTCTGGGTCGGTTAGATCTGAATGATTATGACGTGCTTATCCTGCCCAGTGGCGGAAGAGGCGGCGGGTATCAGGACATTTTCGGGGAGCAGGGTCTGGCCGGGCTCAGGAGCTGGCTGCAGGGAGGCGGTGTGCTGATCGGGTTTGATGGAAGCGCCCAGTTCGTTACCCAGGAGGTATCGCAGCAGGCAGGTGACACTGCCCGCGGTGAGAGACGACCCAGAGAGGAGAGAAACCAGGACGAACCGGCGGTAGTGGCCCGCAGGACGATGGCGGAGCGGCGTCAGGAGTCGCGAGTGCGGCGCACGCCCGGCGGTCTCTACGGAGGAGTTCTCGACCCCGATCACTGGCTCGCCTTCGGGATGCCCGAACGGGTGGCCGTCCTGAAGCGGGGGACCCGCAGTTTCAACATCACAGAACGGGGTATCAACGTCGGCGTCTTTTCGAGGCAACCATTACTGAGCGGCTACGCCCCCCCGGATGTGCTCGAAGAGCTGTCGAAGAAGGCCTGGCTGATTGTGGAGAATGTCGGCAGGGGGAAAGTGGTCCTCTTCGCCGACAATCCGCTCTTCCGCATGTTTGTGGAGGGCCAACATCAGCTCGTGCTGAACGCGATCGTACTCGGTCCAGCGTTCTAACTAAATACCCGGACCCGCTTTATAGCTAGTTGGGATTGGGGGGTCCTCGATACTTATCCAGCTCGGCCGGATTGAGAACCTTGAATTCGACCCGCCGGTTCAGAATGCGGCCTTCCTCGGTATCGTTGCTGGCCACCGGCTGGGTTGCTCCATAGCCGAACACCGTAAACTGGTCCAGGCTCAATTCGGGGATAACGTCCAAAAGCCAGTTGAGAACAGACTGCGCCCTTAACCGGCTTAGTTCCATGTTGTAGTCGTCGCCGCCGACATTGTCGGTGTGCCCGCCGATTTCGATTTTAAGCTCGCTGTACTTCGCCAGGATGAGTCCGACTTCCAGGAGTGTCTGGTACGATTCCGGCTTGATGTCGGCGGAATCAAATTTGAAATAGACGGTATTCAGCCTCAGCAGGCCTCTGGTGATCAGCTCCGCCTCCGCGCCGTACAGGCCCTGTCCCTGGGCGTTGACGGGGACGCCGAGGGGAGTGTCGGGTTCGATGTCGATTCCATCAGGCACCCCGTCACCATCGCTGTCGACGGCCCTTCCGGCGGCATCCACGACCGCTCCGCTTGGGGTGTCGGGCTCGATGTCGATCCCGTCGGGCACCCCGTCGCCGTCGCTGTCGACGGCGCGGCCTACGGCGTCAACGTGGGCTCCGGCGGGCGTGTCCGCTTCAACATCCAGACCGTCGGGCACTCCATCACGGTCGCTGTCGATCGCGCGGCCTACTGAGTCGACGACCGCTCCCTGCGGCGTGAGCGGCTCTTCATCTATCTGGTCCGGCACTCCGTCGCCGTCGCTGTCGGTTATGCCAGGTCTCACCGGAGTCACCGGCGGCCGTTCAGGAAGTTCCCGTGGGCGCGGCCACAAGACGATCTCCACGCTGCCGTAGGCCATCAGATCCTCGGCCCGGGTTCCGACCAAGTCGGTGCGTGCATCGGATAGGCCCAGCAGTCCTCCGGCGCGCAGGTTCAGCCAAGGGGCCGGAGAGACGACCACACCGGCACTGACCCCCAGGTAATCTTCCATAATGTCGAGGGGTTCCTCTACCTCCAACCGGCTTAAAAGTTCTAACTCGATACCAGCTGTGGGCAGAGCCCACCAGGTTATGCCCCCGCCGAGCACGGCATGGGTGGGGATGTTTACGGTGGTCTCCTCGGTGATGACAAGGCCCTCGATCGCACGAAAATCGAAAGCTCCGACCCTCAGGCTCTGCGTGAGAGACAGATTGATGTCAAAGGTGTCGCGGGCGTAGGGATGATTGTGCCCCGTGCCCAATAGCGCCTCCACTTCCTCGTTGATTCCGGGCGTTAGCGAGGCGTTCAATGCGACCTGGAGAGACCGCTCGGCCGGCCCGGGCCACCGCAGGGACAGGCCCACGGGACCGGCGGCGTAGCCAAATGTTGAGCTGCCGAAAGAGAGGGGACCATCACCGCTGCCAACCAGGAAGCCGCTGAACGAGCTGTACAGTTGGAGATAGTCGGTGAGGCCGTAAGCGATCGATCCCAGGCCGAGCAGGGTATTGGTGGAACCCACACGGCTGTGAGTACCATAGGTGCCGAAGCTGAATGCGCCGCGGGGCAGGGTGTTGGCCGAGGGAACCAGTATACCCCCCCGGGATCCGGTGGGATGTCCTGCCTGCGCAGAGGCAACGTGGGGGTAGAGGAAGAGCAGGGTTAAACCGAAGAGGAGAGATATGCGTACAGCACGGCTCGAGCCGGGTGAGTGTGGCATATCGACTATTTGTTCAGGCCTATGCACAGTGAAACCGGAGTAGCTAACGTCCGAAAGTGTTGCTGTTCAAAGTAGATGTGTTCCGTGTACTGGGTTCCCATATCGACCTTTCGGATTGGCACAAGGTAGGACTCTCCCGAAAGAGGTGTCAACGGGCTTCGCGTCTGTAGAGTAGCCCCAACGTGCGACGTACAGAAGGATTTGTGGGTGGCGGAGCAAACGGAGAAGCTACATCAACATGAGCTGTAACTTGGTTTCGAGCGCCCGCTCCAAGTAATCGAAGTCGAACGGCTTATTGATATAGTCAAAGGCGCCCAGCTTCAGCGCCTCCTGCGCTACATCCTTTTCGCGGAAGCCGGTCATGATGATTATCCCGATCGTGTCGTCGAATTCCCGTACCGCCTTCAATACCTGAATGCCGTCCATCTTGGGTAGATATATGTCGAGCAGGATGACATGGGGTCGCTCTCGCTTTGTCACCTCCACGGCCTCTTCACCATCGTAGGCAGTGAAGACCTTGTGTTCCTTCTCCTCGAGAAATGATTTGAGTATGTCGACGATGGCGATTTCATCGTCGACTATCAGAATCCTAGCCATGAATAGTCCCCATAGCGATGGATGTGAGTTGGTATATTATTGTATAGTGCTCTTACCCGATTGCGACAACTTTATTTAACGGTGGAAAACCCCCGGAGCCTGGGGCACCGGGGGTTCTCTTCGACGATGGTGCCGAAGGAGGGATTTGAACCCACACGGGCTTGCGCCCACTGCGCCCTGAACGCAGCGTGTCTACCAGTTCCACCACTTCGGCTGTTAATAAACAACGTATCCATAAGGCGCTTCTGCGTCAAGATTTCTAAAGACGGAGTGTCACCCCTAATTTCCCTTGGGTGCCAGTGATTGTCGGTTTTGATTAGTAGGTTTGTGATTGACTACACCCTCCCGGC
>JAUVWC010000197.1 GCA_030604325.1 Candidatus Zixiibacteriota bacterium
CTGCTGCCGATGCTGGCCAGCCGGTTCCTGCATATGGAGGCGTTCATCAAGGAGCGGCGGGAGGCGGACGGGGCCAGGGAGAAAGCCGTCCCGGGAGAGGATACGACCGCACCCGAGGAAGGCACAGCTTTCACGCCTCCCCGCAAGCCGCCGGGGCGCCTCGGGCGGGTGCTCCTCACGGTCAGCTGGCCGCTAAGGATCGCCTGGCAGGCGGTCAAGTGGCTGGGGGCAGTAGCGCTGCGGGCCGGCAGGTGGCTGCAACATTCATCGATCCGCATATTGGTGACTTTGATAAAGAACCTCTCCGAGGTGGTTCGTGCCGGGCTTGCTCCGTTGTTCCGGGGCTTTGACCGCTCGTTCAATCGTTTCGGAATGCTATACCACAATACTCTCGAGTGGTCGCTCGATCACCGGGGACGGGTGCTGCTGGTCTGCGCGATGTTGGTGGTCATCGCCGTATCGATCTGCACGGGTATGGACCGGCGCCTGATACCACAGGTAGACCAGGGTGAATTCAGTATCGAACTCATCATGCCCGCCGGTTCCAGCCTCGAGGCAACCGCCGAGACGGCGGGCGTGGTCGAACAGTGGCTGCTGGAGATGGAGGATGTCCTGCACGTGTTCATGAACGCCGGCCTGGTTCGGAGCGAGAGTGCGCTGGGCAGCCACGATACCGACATCAATATCGCGACGATCAGAGTGCGCCTGAAGCCGCGCCGACGCCGTTCGACCTTCGAGGTGGTTGCCGACCTCAGGCAGCGGGGCAGGCAGCTCCTGGGCGCGGAGCTCACCTTCAATACGGGGGAGACCACCTTCACCGAAATCCTGGGTACCAGCCAGGCGGATCTCGCGGTCAAGGTCCGCGGGCTGCGGCTCGATACCATGCAGGGGATTGCCGATCTGGTGGAGGAGCGGCTCGTAGATGTAACGGGGTTGCGCGATGTCCACTCCGATTTCGCCGTGGGAAAACCGGAGATCAGGCTGACGGTCGACCGCCGGGTCACGGAGCAGTACGGGCTTTCCGTGGGCAACGTGGTTAGTCTGGTATCGTCCACCATCAAGGGGGATGTGGCCACCGAATATCAGGATTTCGACCGGAAGGTGGACGTACTGGTGCGGGAAGGCGAGGCGAACCGCGAGACCCTCCAGCAGATCCTGTCGTTGGGTGTGCCGATACCCTTGGGCATGGGCAGGAGGGAGCGGATTCCGCTGCGGGAGCTGGTGGACTGGCGCTATACAACCGGCCCCAATGAAGTGAGGCGCGAGGCCCAGAGCAGACAGATCACCGTCTATGCGAGTGTGGAGGGCCGCCGACTGGATGACGCCATCGCCGAAGTGGAATCTCTCATGCTGGGGATGGAGGTTCCCGACGGCTACGAAGTGGTGGTCGGTGGGGTGAACGAGGAGATGAGGCGTTCCTTCCGCAGCCTGTTCTTCGCCCTCGGACTGGCCATTCTGCTGGTATATATGATCCTGGCGGCACAGTTCGAGAGCCTGATCCACCCCTTTACCATCATGTCTACCGTCCCGCTGGCGGCGGTGGGCGTAGTGCTGGCGCTGGAGATCTTCGGCGCCGGCATCAATATAATGAGCCTGGTGGGGATGGTGGTGTTGACGGGGATAGTGGTCAACGACGCCATCATCAAGGTCGACTTCATCAACCAACTCCGTGACCGGGGGCGCAGCCTGCGCATGGCGATCGTGGAGGCCGGGCACTATCGCCTGCGTCCGATCATGATGACCACCGTGACCACGGTGCTGGGTCTGACACCGATGGCGCTCGGAATAGGCATGGGTTCTGAGTTGCGCAGCCCCCTGGCCATCGCCGTTATCGGCGGGCTGATATCGGCCACGGGGCTGACCCTCATCGTCATTCCGGTCGTGTACTCACTGCTGGAGTCTGTAAGGGGAGAAAAACTGGGCGACAGATCGACATCGTTCGTGCCCTCCCGGGCGGTGGCCCACCGTGAGGTGAGGTTATGAAGAGTTCCCTGCTCACCGACCAGTGCCTGCGCCACCCGGTAACCACGTCCATGGTGTTCACCGCCCTGGTGGTCCTTGGTGTGGCCAGTCTGCTGCGCATCCCACTGGAAACGTATCCTGAACTCGAGATACCCCGCATGACTATAACCGGGAGCTGGAGCGAGGCCAGCCCCGAGGCGGTCGAGGCGTTTGTGACCTCGCCTCTGGAAGCCGAAGCAAGCACGCTCAAAGGAATCGAGGAGGTATCGAGCCGCTCGCAACGAGGCAGCGCCAGGATAGATCTCGAATTCGCTCCCGACACCGATATGGATTTCGCCCGGCTGGAACTGAACGAGAAGATCACGCGCCTGCGGGAGTTTCTACCGCCCCGCATCTATATCAATGTGATTCCCTATGTCCCCCTGGACATGCGGGAGGAAAACCTGCTGCAGTACACCCTTACCGGGCCGCAGAGCGTCAACGAACTGCAGCGATACGCCGTGGATCTCATCCAGCGGCCACTGAGTGTGGTCAGCGGCATCGCGGGGATCGATGTCTACGGTGGGGAACAGCGACAGATCCGGGCGGTTCTCGACCAGAACAAGGCGGAAGCGCTGGGTATCGACCACATGGAAGTGGCCCGCAACCTGCAGCAGATCGCGAGTATGGTGGAAACGGTGGGAATGGTGAAGCAGGGTACCTTCCAGTATAACCTGGTGGTGAGGGAGGACTTCGACGATCTGAGCACCCTGCGCGATGCCATCGTCGCCCGGCGCGGCAACCGCTATATCCGCCTCGGCGAGATCGCCCGGGTCGTGGACGGCTACGCCGAGCCGAAGGGCTACCAGCGTCTGAACGGTCGGGCCCGGGTGGCGATTTACATCAGCGCGGTGGCCGGCAGCAACATCATCGATGTCGCCGAGCGGACCAAGGCGAGGATCGAGGAGATCCGTCCTACCCTGCCGGCGGGGACACAGCTGATCGAGGAGAATGACAACAGCGAGACGATCCGCAATGAGCTGGAAGGGCTGGAGTTCCGCAGCGTGCTCATCATCTTCCTCATCTTCTCGGTGCTGCTCGTTTTCCTGCGCGGGATCGCCAATCCCCTCATTATCCTGTCCAGCATCGCCACCAGTGTGCTGTTGACCATCTCGCTGTTCTACTTCCTCGGCGCCTCGCTCAACATGATGACCCTGGCCGGGCTGGCTCTCGGCTTCGGCATGATGGTGGACAACTCCATCGTCGTACTGGACAACATCCACCGCCACCGGGAACGCGGCAGCGGGAGGCTGGCGGCGGCCAGTATCGGCACGGCGCAGGTCCTGCTGCCCATCCTGACCGGCACGGCCACCACCATTATCGTTTTCCTTCCCTTCCTCTACCTGCAGGGTGAGCTGAGGGTCATGTACGTTCCGTTCGCCCTGGCGGTGGTCGTCAGCCTGGCCTGCTCCCTGCTGGTCTCATTCACGTTGATCCCCAGCCTGGCGGCCCGGGTACTGGGTCCCACGGCCGCCGTGGCTCGTGCCGGCGAAGGATCGGGGGCGGCCGGCGGGGTGGGGCAGGGGATTACCGCAGAGGATCCGTGGGCGCTGGGAGAGCTGGAGAAGGAGGAAGAGGCGGGGCTCACCGCCGGCGGGGCCGAGGCGGCGGAACATACCCTGGCCATAGGGGACAACCTCTATCAGAAGATCCTGCGCTGGATGCTCACTCACAAGTTCCTGGTAGTGTTCATCGTTCTGGTCAGCTTCGGAGTTTCCTATCATCTGTTCGACAAGTATGTCACCAAGGGACGGATATGGAGATCGTACGGCCCCA
>JAUVWC010000329.1 GCA_030604325.1 Candidatus Zixiibacteriota bacterium
ATCTCAGTACGGATGTAGTCAAAGCCGAACATTTGATAGTTGCCGTCAAGAAAGACGCGCAGAAGCTCCTGGCGGCGTGGACCCGGCTCGGTCTGTCCCCACGAGACAGTCGGCGCGAACACCAGGTAGAGCGCTATGACTGTGACGAGCTTGCTCGTCCAGCTCAGAAAGTATCTGATGACCGGCTGCGATTGATGCTGATTGTTGATACGCATATTCATGCTGGCGCAACACCTTCCAGTTGATAGTGCTATGTCTTCACAGAGGTTATACAAGTTAAGCGCACTTCCCCTTTGGCACAGAACGTAGTATCGGCCTTCTAAAGGAGCCTTTTCACCGGAACATTACTGCGACCCGAGACCTGGAGGTCGATAGATCAGGATGGGCGGATGTCGCCGGTGGGAAACCGTGAGGTGGTAGATAACCTGGCGTTCATACGGCTCGGGGATATAGGGATACCGGTGGCTGTAACCGGTATCGTGACACGTGCTCAAGAACCTCCCTGCTTACGCGGGGGTTTTAGCCTGCTCCTCGAGCAGGCTGAGGATGCGATCGTTCTGCTCGCGGATGGCGGTAACGTTCTGGAACATCCGCTTGGGCGGGAAATCATCCGGCATCTTTTCAAATACCCGCTCGCATACATCTCCCATTTTCACGCCGAACTGGCGGGCAGCCAGCACCACGCCGGCGATGAAGAACAATCCGCGAAGCAGTTTCATTCCTGAATACCTCCATTATCTGCTATCTGCCACAAGAAACTGAATTCCTCCACCAAACATACCAGCTACCCCTTACAATGCGCAAAGGGGCGCTTATCAGGCGACCTTGCCCCGGAACATCGTATAGGCAAAAGGTGACGGGATTACGTCCTATCTGCTCTTCAGAAACCGGGTAAAGAAGTCGTCCATCGCATTGAAGGACGTGAGCCATCGGTCGAAGAGCAGGAAATCATGCACGTCGTCCGGGAAAACGATCAGCTCATAGTAGATGTCATGTGCCCGGAGCAGCTGAACGAGGCCGGTGGTCTGGGAGAATTCGACGTTGCGGTCATCATCACCGTGGATGAGCAGAACCGGTGACGTCCATTCGTCGATGGCGGCAATCGAGGAGGATTGATAGGAAACACTCCCCGTATCTATGGAACTGCCCCACAGATGGACACCGGCAATATCCACTCCGGCGGCAAAGATGTCGGAATTCCTGGCCAGCCCCTGTGCGGTGAGAATCCCGCCGTAGGAAAGCCCCCACAGGCCGATCCGTTCGGGATCCACATCGGGCCGGCTCTGTAGATACCTGCCCGCCGCCGCAACATCCTGGTATTCCGAATTACCCCTGCTACCCCGGTCGGGTGCGTTCCTGAACTGCCGGCCGTAGCCGATGCCGCTGCGGTAATTGACCGAAATGACCACATACCCCTGGTTGGCGAAATACTGACTCATGGCGTAGGCCATGTGATAGAAGTGCATGTAGTGGTAGCCGAGAAGCATCTGGCGCTGCGGACCGCCGTGGGTGAAGAGGATGGCCGGTCTGCGCTCTCCCGGCCTCAGGTCCTTCGGCAGGAAGAGCTGGTTGTTGAATTCCAGGCTGTCTTCAGCGGTGAGAGTGACGTTTTCCGGTACGACCTGTTCCTCGAGCGGGAAGTCGGTGCCGGCGAGGGCCGGGAAGATGACCTCCGGCCTACCTCCCCGCGAGGAGACCACAGCGACGGATAGCGGTTGTTTCGGTCCGGCCTGCAGCAGGGCCACCCGGTCGCCGGAAGCCAGCACGGCTGGATTGGTCTCGATCATATCTCCTTTGGTGAGCTGGCGGGTTCTACCGCCCCGGCTGCGCGTCCTCCAGAGATGACGGCGGTCGATATCATCCACATTGGTAGCGTAGTAGAGATACTCCCCGTCACCGGACAGTCCGATGTATTCGGCAATTCCC
>JAUVWC010000009.1 GCA_030604325.1 Candidatus Zixiibacteriota bacterium
AACCCTCGGAAGCCGTCTCCGACATCTCGAAGCTCATCGGCGAGCTCATGGCCGAGGTGGAGCTGGCCCCGTCGATCATCGGCGTGGTGGAAGGCGGACCCCGGGCCGGCCGGTTCCTGGCCGAGGCCGATGAGGTGGTAAAAGTCGTGTTCTTCGGCCGCAAAGAGGTCGGCAGCGAGATTGCCCGTATCTGCCACGACCGGGGCATACCATTCATCCTCGAACTGGGAGGAGGCAGTACAGCCATCGTTCTGGCCGACGCGGACCTTGATCGGGCAGCGGCCGGTATCGCCTGGAGCGGATTCTATTACCACGGCCGCTCGTGCGTGGGCACCGACCGCGTCTATGTGGAATCTGCCGCCGAGGCGGCCTTTCTCGAGCGTCTAGTACGCGAGGCCCAGAAAATGTGGTCTGAAGGGATAAATCGGGCCCCGCTCGACGAGTCGGTTACACCACTTGTCCGCCGAGCCCTGGCGGAGGGGGCCCGCTACATAGCAATTCCGGAGGGTGCAGAGATCGGCCCGGAGGGCGCAGAGATCGGCCCGGAAGGCTCCGCCCCCGGCATCATTTCCGGTGTCCCGGCTGGCTCGGATATACTGAGAGAAGAGATATTCGGACCCCTCCTGGCGGTGTGCACCACCAGCAGCGGAGAAGAGGTCGTGCGGCTGGCCAATGCGGGATGTCCCATGCTGGGCGCCTCGATCTGGACCCGCAACCGCCGCCGTGGCCGCAGGCTGGCGAAACAACTCGATACGAGCATGATCTGGATCAACGACACCAGCTTCGGTCTTCCCACCCTGCCCTGGGGAGGAAGAGGAGAGGCGGGCTGGGGCTCGATCTTCTCACGACATGCTCTTCATGAAGCAGCCCGGCTGAAATGGATCAGCCGCAGCCCGGCGTGGGGCCGCCGCCCCTGGTGGCCGCCCTATTCAGCATTGAAGATGCGCCTGGCCAGAATACTGACGGGCTTCTACCGCTGGTGAGACGAGTCGAACAGATAGCCGCGGGAATCTATTAACTTCACAAGAGATAGCTGAAACCCCCAGTTTTCAGAGCCGTAGTGTAGATAAATAAGGTCCTCTTTCTGCTTTCTGATTATGGAGTATGCACGTGGACAGACTGTTGGCAGATCTGCGCCTCACGTTTCGAAGTCTCGGTAAGAATCCGGGATTCGCAGTTGTCGCCGCCCTCTCGCTCGCTATCGGCATTGGTGCTAACACAGCTATCTACACCATCTACAGCGCCATTTTCCAGCGCGACCTGGGGGTCACGAGTCCCGCGGAACTTGTGGACGTTTACACCAACGACAAGTCGGATGAATTCTCCTCCTCCTCCTCCTACCCCGACTACCTCGACTATCGGGAACAGACACGGCACGTGCTGGAAGATCTCATGACCTACAGCCTTACGCTCGCGATCCTAGACCAAGAGGACGAAGGGAGCGAAATAGTCTTCGGGGAGGAGGTCAGCGGCAATTACTTCGATGTGCTCGGTGTGAAAGCCTTCATGGGAAGGACCTTCATACTGGAAGAGGATGATGCGATTGGAGCGGCTCCCACGGCGGTGATCAGTTACACCACGTGGAAACATCGATACGGCAGCGACTCTGAGATCATTGGTAAGGCGCTGAAGCTGAATGGGACTCCATTCACCATCATCGGTGTTGCTCCCGAAGAGTTCACCGGGATGTTCCCTTTCTATATGGACATGTGGATACCGATCCACATGCACGGCTACATCACTGTCTTCGGCGAGGCCGCTGTTCCGGAGGGAGAGCTTCCGGCGTGGATGGGCCGACGGGGCTCAAGGAGGTTGTGGATAAAAGGGCGTCTAATGGCCGGTGCTACCGTCGATGAGGCCCGAGCTGCCCTGAATACAATCGGTTCCCGACTGGCCGAGGCATACCCTGAGACGAACGCAGACCACTTCACCAGTGTTCTCCCATCTGGGGAGGTCGCGCTGGTCCCCTTCCTCGACCGCCCCATCCGGATGTTCACCGTCTTCCTCATGGCGCTGGTCGGCCTGGTGCTGCTCATCGCCTGCACCAATCTGGCAGGCATGCTGCTTGCCCGCGCCACAAGCCGGCGCCGAGAGATCGGGATCCGGCTCGCCATCGGGGCGAGCCGGTGGCAGCTGGTTCGACAGCTACTCACGGAGTCGGTCGTGCTGGCGTTGCTCGGGGGCGTGGCCGGTCTTCTCCTCGCACAGTGGCTGATCCAGATCCTGCTGGCGGTACAGCCTCCCATACCTGTCCCGTTCAACCTGAAGCTCGGGATCAGCCTAAACGTGCTTGCCTTCGCCTTCGTGCTTTCGCTGTCAACGGGAATTATTTTCGGGCTGCTTCCGGCCCTTCCGAGCACGCGCCCGGACCTTGTAACGAGTCTGAAAGGCGCCTACGGAACGCTGGAGGGCCGGTTGCGCCGTTTCGGTCTGCGCAGTGGGCTGGTCGTAGCCCAGGTCACTGTTTCCGTGTTGCTGCTGCTTTGTGCCGGGCTCTTCCTGCGGAGCCTGAGCAACGTGAATGCTGTAGACACCGGATACAACCTCAGTCAAGGTGCCATCGCCACCTTCGATCTGGCGCAGCGTGGCTATGTAGAGGAGACCGGAATCCAGTTCTTCGACGAGCTGAAACACCGGCTCGAGCAACAGCCCGGCGTCGAATCGGTTGCATACGCAGATGATCTGCCGCTCGATGCCTCCCTCTCTACTACATCCGTCTGGCCACAGGACACGGAAGTTGCCTTCGACCAGGAAGAAGGAGCAGGAGTGGACATTTCGGATGTGGACGGCGACTACTTCCGGACCATGGGGATCCCCATCGTAACCGGCCGGACGTTCGATTCGCGCGACACACCAGCGGGCGAACAGGTGATGATCGTCAACGAGACATTCACCCGGCGCTACTGGCCGGGGGATAGTGCGCTCGGGAAGCGGGTCTGGTGGACTTCAGACGGTAACCCGCACACGATCGTAGGTGTCGCCCGCGACGGAAAGTATCGCTCCCTGGGTGAGGAGCAGAGGTCCTTTATCTACCGACCCATCTCCCAGCACTACGAAAGCTTCCGGACCGTCGTTGTGCGATCGAACATCGACAGCCGGGAGGCGGTGAGGGTGCTACGGAGCGAGATCCAGGCAATGAATCCAGACCTGCCGATGTTCCAGATCATGACCGTACAGGAACACGGGGAACTCATGCTCTTCATACCGCGGCTTGTGGCGATCCTGGTGACGGGTTTCGGCCTCTTCTCGCTCCTGCTGGGCACGACCGGCCTCTACGGGGTCATCGCTTACGATGCCTCCCGTCGCACGAGGGAAGTGGGTGTCCGTATCGCGCTGGGAGCCGACCGGGGTAATGTACTGCGTATGATTCTCTGGGACGGGCTGAAGTTGGTTGTGGTTGGGCTGGCCGCTGGCCTGCTGATCACCGCCGCTGTCTCAAGCGCCCTCAGAGCCCTGCTCTACGGCATCAGTCCCATGGATCCGGTCACATTCGTGGCCATTCCGATCCTGTTTCTCGGGGTAGCGATCGCGGCAACACTCAATCCGGCACGACGGGCTTCCCGCGTGGATCCAGTGTCGGCCCTACACTACGAGTAAAAGAACTCGCACTCCCAGTATTACCGATACTGAATATGCGGTTCCGCGGCGAGGTCACAGATGTTTTACTGCTACCAGCGTAATTGCGGAACGGTGTACTAAGGCATCTTAGCCCGGAGGACCAGTCATGGTAACCATCTATGAGGACCAGTCATTGTAACCATCTATAAGGAGTCCCCCGTGTACGAACTGAAAGTGACTGTCAAGAAAGTGCTGGGAGAATGCACAGCCACTCCCGCCATGAAGCCGGGTGACTACTTCACGGTGAGCGACGGTGACATCCGCATCCCGGAGGGCGGTTACATCTGCATCTGGGCCCTGCAAAGCCTGATGCCCTTGATCACACCGAAGGAACGGGAGATTCTTGAAAACAGGGACGAAGACTGGATGTGGCGCGTACATCACGTCCAGTGCCCCGATCCGGACGGCGGCGTGATCTTCAAAATCGAGCGGGCGGGAAAGGTCGACAAAGACACCAAGAGCTCTCCGGAAGACCAGACTGTGGTAAAAGCAGATGAAGAGCACGACAGGGAGACCTGTGAAGGGGTACTGAAGAACCTTCGGGTCGAGGTGGAAGCGGTCAGGGGCAAGTGCACATCCCGGATGAAACCCGGTGATCGTTTCATGCTGCGCAGCGGACGGCTCTACATCCCTCCCGATCGCCATTTCTGCCTCTACGCCCTGCAAGCTACTCGTCCCCTCCTGCCGGCCAAACAGCGTGTCCTGCAGGATGGCGACTGGATGAAGGAGGAGTGTCGGGTTATTTGCCCCGATCCGGCCGGTAATGTGATCCTGCGGATCGATCGGATGGAATGAGGCCAGGGATGGTACACTGCGATGTCAACATATGCGTAGGCTGTAAGACGTGCGAAGTGACCTGCAGCTCGTTTCACTTTGGTGCGGTCTCGCCCGCCCTGTCGCGCATCCGCGTGGCCAAACTGGAAGAAATCGGCATCGACATGGCAGTGGCCTGCCTCAGTTGTCTCGAGAAGTCCTGCCTGGTGTGTCCGACCGATGCTCTCTCTGTAGGCGAAAAGGGAGAGATCATCCTCGACGCCGAACTGTGCAATGCCTGCGAGTTATGTATCGACGCCTGTCGCGTCGGCGCGGTCGGGTTCTATGACGGGCTGCCGCTGTTCTGCGATCTGTGCGAGGGGGCAATCCTCTGCGTCAGCACGTGCCCACGCGGTGCCCTCTCCTACCGGGAAGGCGAGGAGATCTCGCTGGAGGCGTTCCAGCAGTCGGAGGGCGGTGCAAGCCAGCGGCGGGCTCTTTACGCCGATGTACAAGCTGAGCCGGTTCGCGAAGGCTGGCAGAACGGTGTGAGGGTTGACTCATGAGCATTTACCAGGGGAACTGCCTGCGCGTGGATCTGACCGGCCACGAGGTCGGTCGGGGGAAGACTCCGGACAACGGCATTGGCGCAAGGACATGGAACAGCGTCACCCTGCTGCGGGAGCTCGAACCGGGAATCGACCCGCTCGGACCGGACAATATCCTCTGCATCGGGGTCGGGCCGCTCGTTGGCAGCAAGATGATCGCCACCTGCCGATTCATCGCCAGCGCCAAGAGCCCGCTGACCGGTTACCTGGGTGATTCGGGGGCGAGGGGGTTCTTCGCTGCCGAGATGCGTTGGTCGGGCCATGACCAGATCGTCTTCACCGGCGCCTCCGACCGGTGGGTCTATCTGTTCATTGACAACGACAGGGTCGAGATCAGGGACGCCTCCCATCTCGTAGGGATGGACATCACCCAGACCACTGTTGCCCTACACGACGAGCTGCGCGATCCAGACCTGCAGGTCGCCGCCATCGGACCTGCCGGTGAGAATCTGGTCCGCTACTCCATCATCTCCTGTAACCTCGCTCGTGCGGCCGGTCGGACGGGCATGGGAGCGGTGATGGGCTCGAAGAAGCTCAAAGCCATTGTCATACACGGCGACAGGCCGGTGAAACCAGCCGATCCCGAACGTTTCGAAAAGGCCTGCGCACAGTTTCATTCCGACCTTGTAGGGCACAAGGATTTCGAACCTCGCCGCCGGTATGGAACAACCATGATTATGGACAGGCTGGCCGAGATGGGGGTCCTGCCAGCCTTCCACTATCGCAGTACTCAATTTGAGAATCTCGATAAGGTCAACGGCATAGCCCTGCGCAGGGACCACATCGTAAAGGAGAAATCCTGCTACAACTGCAACGTTCACTGTTCCCGGTACAACTACACACATTACGGCGAAGGCGAGGGCCCGGAGTATGAAGCGCTGGCGGCGTACACCGTCAAGTGCGGCAACTCCGACCTGGAGCTCGCCGTCGGCGTCTCCAATGCGGTCAACCGCCTCGGCATTGACTGCATCACCACCGGGGAAGTTATCGCCTGGCTCATGGAATGCCGCCACGAAGGGGTGATCTCCGATGCCGACATCGACGGCATAGATCTTTCCTGGGGCTCGCGCGATGCCCTCCTGCGGCTTCCCGAACTGATCGCGCGGCGGGAGGGCATCGGCGATCTGCTTGCTCAGGGTACGAAGCGTGCGGCTGAGACATTCGGTCCGGAAGCACAGAAGCTTACGGCGGAAGTTAAGGGGCTGGAGCTCTTTTCTGCCGATCCGCGGGGCATCAAGGGGTACGCCCTGATGAACGCCATCAACTCCCGCGGCGGCGATCATTACCGCGGCGAACCCATGATCGAGCTGACCGGGGATGAAGATCGGGCAATGCGGCGCGTGGGTTACCGGGAGGCGGCCCACAGGTTAGAAGAGACAGGGAAAGGCGCTCTGGTCAACTACGCCGAACACCTGGGTATCCTTTCCGACAGCATGACCATCTGCAAGAACATCTCCAACTGCATGGACTTAGTGGATTTCGATCTGGCAGCGGAGGCCTATTCCGGCTTGCTCGGCCGGGAGATAACACACCGGGAAATGTGGGACGCCTGCTCCCACGTCAGCCAGGTAGAACGCGACTTCAACCTGCGCGAGGGTCTCCATACTGAAGAGGATACCCTGCCTGCCCGGTTCCTCGACCAGCCGATTCCGGACGGTCCATCTCAGGGCACGACGATTGATATCGACAGATTGGTCAGCGACTACTACAAGGAGAAAGGCTGGGATCGGTAGCACCGGTGAGACGTTGGCGTCGTCCCCGAGACGAGAGCTAGGAGCAACGCGGCTGACCGGAATGCATCGGCGCTCGAATGCCAGCGTAATTGCGGAGCGGTGCACTATATCTCGGCAAGCTCTCCACGGTAGATAACCCTCACCGGTCCCTCGAGCCATATATCTTCGATGCTGCCTTCGCCGGCGGTGAAATAGACCTTCAGGATCCCCCCCCGGCCGCGCAGCGACAGGGGTGAGGAAGCCCCCTGCCGTGCCAGCCCCGCCGCGGCGGCGGCGGCGCCCGTCCCGCAGGAAAGGGTCTCGGCTTCCACCCCCCGCTCGAAGGTCCTTATATGGTAAGCTCCCTCGCTGTCGGGCTCCTCGCTGACGTAACTCACATTTGCACCGGCCGGGCCGAGGCGCTCGTGGGAGCGGAGCCGGAGGCCGATGCGATCCAGAGGAACCGTCTCGGGGTCATCGCTGAGGCTGACGAAATGGGGCACTCCCACATGCAGCAGAGCACCCCGCACTACGCCCTCGTCTGTCTCGAGGGTAAGGTCTTTGATGTCTGAAGAAGAGCCGAGCGAAACCATAGCCTGGCGCTCCCACCCCAGCCCGTCGTGGCGGCCGTCCCGGGCTTCAAAAGAGATCGACCATGCCTGCTTGGTACCGATGCCTTCGGGCATTTCCCACCCCTCAGGCCTGGGGGAATCGATGGTCACTTCGCGGCCCAGCCCATTCTCCACCGCCGCCGCCCAGGCGAGACAGCGCGCACCATTGCCGCACATCTCGGCCTCGGCACCGTCGGCATTGATGAAAACCATACGGAAATCGTAGCGCTCCGAGTCACAGAGAAGCACAATACCGTCGGCGCCGACGCCGGTACGGCGGGCACAGAGACTCGCCCATCGCTGAGGTGAAGCGCCCGCACAGTCCCCCTTCCGGTCATCGAATACGAGAAAGTCATTGCCGGCGCCGGTCATCTTCAGGAACGGTGTGTTCATCGCAGGTTCCCTGGAGGTTCATTTTCCCGTTCGAGCATTCCTAGGAGCCTATCGGAGAAACCGACGATAGCGAGGGCAGCGCTGGTGCCGGATGGCAAGGCGGTTGAGAGGAATACCCGGAGACGTAGCCGCTGCGCTACGTTGAGGACATTCCTCGAAAGCCAACGCCGCCAGCCGGATGTCAGCGCAGGCCGCAGCCGGAGCGTTTCTCCTATAGGCTCCTAAGATTAGTGGAACCTCGTATACACTCTCGAAGGTGTTGATAACGTAAAGCGTGTCGGAGATGGCCCCTACCGCTTCGGCCGGCCTGAAGGGGTGCAGGCGGCCCACATCGAGCGCCCCGTCTCCGTCAACATCGGCGAAACCCCGGATCCAGTACGGTCCTACCGGCAGTTCGGGTGTAATGAGCTCACCCGGGGCGGAAAGCTCGAGTTCGGTTCTCGGAGCCGTCCCACCGCCCACTCCCTCGATTATCACCCGGTATCTTCCATGGGAGGGAAGGGGCACGCCCTCGATCTGAAAACGCAGGGTTCCCCTTCCAGCCGGCCGGATGCCACGCCAGGCCATATGATGCTCCTCGGCAGGGCCATTCAATCCCGTCCACGACTGCAGGCTCCGGGCGGCAATGGTGAGCCGGTAGAAAGCATCAGGGACTACCGGGTCCAGTGGTATCAACTCCACGGTGAGTGGATCCAGCCAGTCGCGTGCCAACCCGATCGTATCGGGGCCGACCAGCATCCAGGGTGGGAGCCCGCTGGTATCGATCTCAGTAGAAAAGGTCAGTCGCAACCTAGTGTCCCGGTTGAGGCTACGGCTTGAATCGGAAGGAGTGATCGCCATGATGCGCGGCTGGGCCGTATCGGCCTGGGCGGGGACGGTAAATGTGATGGGGCGCGAGGCGGCCCGGCCCGGATTTCCCAGCCCGTCACGGGCCTCGAGCAGGCGCACACGATATCTCGAACCGGGCTCGAGCCCTTCTACCCGGGCCACCAGAGTGGTCGGCGCCTGCAACGGAATGTAGCCGCCTGTAATGCGAGCTTGTGCCGGGGCTTCACCGGTTGGTTCATAGGACTCCACTGAAATCTGGGGCAGGCCTGCCGGAGCCGGAGGCTCGCTGAACCGGACGTGCAGGTAATTATTGTTCGGCGCAGAGGCGGACCGGATGAAAGGACCGGTGGTATCCCGCATGGCCAGGTTCAGTATGAGCCCGGTCGAGCGGTCATCTTCGGCCACGAAACTGATATCGGTCGGTGGCACGGCAAGAGGATCGGTGTCGAGGTCGTAGCGACGGTTACCGTCCACATCGCGGAAGGCGAAGACCCGGTAAATTCCCCTCGCCATATGGGTCTGCTCGAAACAACCCGTATCGTCGGCCTGGGTTATGAAGAGAGGGTAAACGGGTTCAGGCGCGGATACGAGGGAGGGGTCGGCTCCAGCCTCCTGACCCGGCTCAGCCCCCAGCGAGTAGATCCAGATCCAGGCGCCCGCGGCGAACCTGCCCTCCTCGAGAACCGCCCCCGACACCGACGAGTTGTCCAGTATCGGTCCGGTTGAGAAAGCCAGGGTAACGCTCTGGCCAAGGCGGTTGCGCCGCATATCGGTGGCATCGGCACCGAGAGTGACAACGATCGTCGTGTTCTCCCGGTAAGGTTGCCGGGGAATCAGTCGAAGCTCCCTGCCCCTCCACTCTATCCGGAGGGTGGAGCCGATATCGGGCGTGAAGAAGAGGGCGTGCTCCGTCGATCGGTGGTCCATCGACTCGGAGAAACGAAAAATGATCGGCTGGCCCCGGTCTATGTTCGTCGAGCCGGGCTCCGGAACCATGCCCACCACTTCTGGAGCCTCTTCATCCATCGGCCCGCCGGGAGGGACCCCCTCCTTGGCGCACCTTGCAGCTCCGAGCCCAAGGATGAGAGTGAAGAGGAATTGGTATCGCCGGTTCAGCGTTCCACGTGCCACCGCAGGTCCGGGAACTTGGCCGCCTGGACCTCATCGGGACGGCGCACCGGGGTGTTATGAGGCGCCTGCTTCACCGTTTCCGGTTCCTCGGCCGCCTCGCGCGCAATCTGCTGCAGTGTCTCGGCAAACAGATCCAAGGTCTCGCGCGTCTCGGTTTCGGTCGGCTCGATCATCAGCGCTTCGGATACAATAAGCGGAAAGTAGATCGTGGGTGCGTAGAATCCGAAGTCGAGCAACCGCTTGGCTATATCTGTAGTAGCTACTCCGTACTTGGACTTCTGCCGGCTTCCGGAGAGTACGAACTCGTGCATGCACGGTCCGTCGTACGGCAGGTCGTAATCGGCCAGCAACCGATGCATCAGGTAGTTCGCGTTGATAACCGCGGCGCGGCTGACATCGGCCAGTCCATCACGGCCGAGACCGAGGATGTAGCAGTAGGCACGCACGAGGATACCGAAATTGCCGTAGTGGCTGTGAACCTTCCCGATGCTCTGAGGCCGATCCCAATCCCGCCGGTAGAGGTACTGGCCGGCGGCGGCGGGATCCTCCTCCCGAACGATGCGCGGAACGGGCAGGAAGGGCTCCAGCCGGGCAGTCACACCGATGGGACCGGCACCGGGGCCTCCGCCCCCATGCGGCGTGCCGAAGGTCTTGTGCAGGTTGAAATGCATGACGTCGACACCTACGGCACCGGGTTCGACAATACCCAGCAGCGCGTTCAGGTTCGCACCGTCCATGTAAACCAGCCCACCCGCTTCGTGCACCAGCCTGCATATCGTGTCCATATCCGTCTCGAACAGACCGAGAGTGTTGGGATTGGTAATCATCATCCCCGCTACGTCATCTCCCAGTGCTGCCTTGAGCCCGTCCAGATCCACCCGGCCTTTGTCGTTGCTCTTTAATTCGTAACTGGTAAACCCGTTCAGCGTCACACTCGCCGGGTTCGTCCCGTGGGCGGAGTCGGGCAGCAGAACCCGCTTGCGCCGCTCTCCCTCCCCGCTGGCCTCATGGTAGGCCCGGATGATCATCAGCCCGGCCAGCTCTCCTTGGGCGCCG
>JAUVWC010000079.1 GCA_030604325.1 Candidatus Zixiibacteriota bacterium
AATCAGTCGGGGGGAGAGAAACGAGAGTAGCGGTGGGAAGGATTGGCTACCAGCGATAATGAGCAAAGGCCTTATTGGCCTCCGCCATTCGATGGGTGTCATCCTTCTTCTTGATGGCGGCACCCTCGCCGCGTGAAGCGGCGAGTAGTTCAGCGGCGAGCCGCTGGGCCATCGTATGCTCCGGTCGTTCCTTGGCATGGAGGATCAGCCACCTGATGGCCAGGGCTGTGGAACGGTTGCGACTGACCTCCACCGGCACCTGGTAGGTGGCTCCCCCCACCCGCCTGGATTTCACCTCTACCTGGGGTTTTACATTGTTGACCGCCTTTTCGAAGGTAGCCACCCCTTCACCCCCAGTGACGTTTTCGATGCGCTCGATCGATTCGTAAAAGATCCGCTCGGCGAGCGATCTCTTCCCTCTGCGCATCAGGCTATTGATGAAACGCACCACCAGAACCGATCCATGGACCGGGTCGGGTGACAGTTCCCGTTTTTCTGCTCGCTTGCGACGAGGCATGTGGTCCCCTCACTTGGGCCGCTTGGTGCCGTACTTGGAACGACTCTTCGTCCGGTCCTCCACACCGCTCGCATCCAGAGTTCCGCGGATGATATGGTAGCGGACCCCAGGGAGGTCTTTAACGCGTCCCCCCCGGATCAGGACAATGGAGTGCTCCTGTAAGTTGTGCCCCTCACCCGGAATGTAGGCTGTCACCTCCATCCTGTTGGTCAGACGCACACGTGCCACCTTACGGAGGGCCGAGTTCGGCTTTTTGGGCGTAGTCGTATACACGCGCGTGCAGACGCCCCTCTTCTGCGGAGAGCCCTGCAGCGCGGGCGCCGTGCCCTTCTTTCTCACCTTCTTCCGACCCTTCCGGACCAACTGGCTAACAGTGGGCAAGTTTAATACTCCACACTAACATTGCCCCGTTATCGGGACAGCTTTTTAAGGTAGATTATGCAACCTCTATGTCAACGCCCAAAGCGCTTATATTTACTTAATCCAAGCCTCTCTCAACCGGTCCTACTTACGTGTTCGACCGCGCCCGAGGCCACGTCCGCCTCCCGCTGGGCCTCGATCTCCGAGTGAATGGCCTCGCCGAGTGCATCCAGCTCCGGGTCGTAGACACCCAGGTCGCGATAGGTACGCACACCCGTGCCGGCCGGTACGAGCTGACCGACGATGACATTCTCCTTCAGCCCGAGCAGGTTGTCCCGTTTTCCGCGGATGGCAGCCTCGGTCAGAACGCGCGTCGTCTCCTGGAAGGATGCAGCGCTTATCCACGATTCGGTGGTGATGGCCGCATTGGTGATTCCCAGCAATACCGGCTCGAAGGTGGCAGGATTCCCGCCCGCTTCGACGGTCTTCTGGTTCTCATCCTGGAAGAAGAGACGGTCCACAACCTCATTTTCGAGAAGAGGGGTATCACCCGGTTCCACCACCCGCACTTTCTGCAGCATCTGCCGCACGATGACCTGGATGTGCTTGTCGTTTATCGTCACACCCTGCAGCCTGTAAACCTCCTGGATCTCGTTTACAAGGTACTCCTGCACCTACCCCACACCGAGAATACCCAGGATATCGTGCGGGTTGACGCTTCCCTCCGAGAGCCGCTCTCCCGCCGTGACGTAGTCACCCTCGTGCACAAGGATGTGCTTACCGTACGGAATGCGGTAGGTACGTGTTTCGTCATCCCCTCCCACATGGATTTCCCTCGCGCCGCGGATCGTACCGCCGAATTTGACAACTCCGTCTATCTCAGTGACGACCGCGGGTTCCTTGGGCCGGCGCGCCTCGAAGAGTTCGGCTACGCGGGGTAGACCGCCGGTAATGTCACGTGTCTTGGAGATCTCCCGGGGAATTTTGACCAGTACGTCTCCCGCTGACACATCCTGGCCATCTTTGACCTGCAGCAGCGAACCGGTGGGCAGGATGTAGGAGTCGAGCTTCTTCCCCTTCGAATCCAGGACGTTGATGTGGGGAGTCAGGCTCTTGTCGCGGTGCTCGATAATGACCCGCTCTTTCGAACCGGTCTGCTCATCGAGCTTCTCTCGTATTGTGAGCTCATCCGTAAGGTCCTTAAACTCCGCTAGGCCGTCATGGTCGGTTAGGATAACCGTGGAGTAGGGATCCCATTCGTAGATCCTCTGACCCTTCTCCACAGACTGCCCATCCTCCACCAGGACTGCAGCACCGTACGGTACGTTGTACTTCGTAAGCACATGATCCCGCTCATCCTTGATCAGGATCTTCCCCGTGCGGTTCAGCGCCACCGTGCGGAATGCGTCTTTTGTTTTCTGTTCTGCCAGGTCCAGGCCCTTGAACTCCAGGAGCCCGGCCTGTTTGGCCACGATCTCCGATTGTTCCGTGATCCGGCTGGCGGTACCGCCGATATGGAAAGTGCGCAGCGTGAGCTGGGTGCCGGGCTCACCGATGCTCTGGGCGGCCATCACTCCGACAGCCTCACCGATATTAACAATGCTCCCGGTGGCCAGGTTGCGTCCAAAGCACTTCTGGCAGACACCGCGGCAGGCTTCACAGCTCAGTACAGACCGGATCAAGATGCTCTCGATGCCTGTGTCCTCGATACGTTCGGCTACCGACTCGGTGATCTCCTCTCCGGCATTCAGGATCAGCTCACCAGTCTCCGGATCAGATATGTCCTCCAGAGCAACCCGGCCGAGGATACGATCCTGCATCGGCTCGATGATCTCCTCTCCCTCCTTCAGGTCACCGGTCTGGATACCTTTGATCGTGCCGCAGTCTTCCTCGGAGACGATTACGTCCTGAGCCACATCAACCAGACGCCGCGTCAGGTAACCCGCATCCGCCGTCTTCAGGGCGGTGTCGGCGAGACCTTTCCGGGCACCGTGTGTGGAGATGAAGTACTCAAGAACGCTCAGCCCCTCGCGGAAGTTGGCCACAATCGGGTTCTCGATGATTTCACCCACCTGCCCCGTAATCTTCTTCTGCGGCTTCGCCATCAGACCGCGCATACCTGCCAGCTGACGAATCTGCTCCTTTGATCCACGGGCGCCCGAGTCAGCCATCATGTAAACCGGATTGAAACCGTTGCGCTCCTCGGCCATCTGCCGGAACATCACCTCTGAGACATCGGAAGTAGTGTGGGTCCAAATGTCGATGATCATGTTGTAGCGTTCGGAATCGGTGATGATCCCGCGGCTGTACATCTTCTGTACGCGCTCTACTTCCTTCTGGGCCGCCTCGACCATTCTCTTTTTCTCAGTCGGCACCGTGATGTCTTCGATACCTACTGTAGTACCCGACATCGTGGCGTAGCCGAAGCCGAGATCCTTCAAGCGGTCGAGGAACTCCACGGTTCCCCGGTTGCCCACCAGGTCGTGCACCCTATTCACCAGCGTCTCGATATGCTTCTTCCCCAATGTCTCGTTTACAAAGGGGATCCCCTCCGGGACGATCTCGTTGAATAGAATGCGGCCGACCGTCGTTTCGATCACCTGGCCGTCGGTGCGCAGCTTCACCACCCCGTGCAGATCCACCAGCCCGAAGTGATCGGCCAGAATGGCTTCCTCAACGCTGGCGAAGGGGGTCTTCTTGCCGCGGGCCTCGGGATTCAATTTGGTCATGTAGTAGATCCCCAGCACCATATCCTGGGTGGGGATGTCTATCGGCCGGCCGTGCGCCGGTGAAAGAACGTTGTGGGTGGAAAGTACCAGCATCCGCGCCTCGAGGATCGCTTCGAAAGACAGCGGCACGTGCGCCGCCATCTGGTCGCCGTCGAAGTCGGCATTGAAGGCCACGCACACCAGGGGATGCAGGCGAATCGCTTTGCCTTCGACCAGCACCGGTTGGAAGGCCTGAATCCCCAGCCGGTGCAACGTCGGTGCCCGGTTCAACAGGATGGGATGGTCTTTGATAATCTCCTCCAGTATGTCCCACACCTCGGGCCGCTCACGTTCCACCAGTTTCTTGGCACCCTTTATGGTCTGCACCAGCCCTCGTTCCTCCAGCTTGCGGATGATGAATGGCTTGTACAGCTCCAGGGCCATCGTCTTGGGAAGCCCGCACTGGTGCATCTTCAACTCGGGTGCCACCACGATGACCGAACGGCCGGAGTAGTCGACGCGCTTGCCGAGCAGGTTCTGCCGGAAGCGTCCCTGCTTCCCCTTGAGCAGGTCGCTCAGTGATTTCAGCGCCCGGCTGCCCGTGCCGCGTACCGCCCGGCTGCGGCGCCCGTTGTCCAGCAGGGCGTCGACCGCTTCCTGCAGCATCCGCTTCTCGTTGCGCAGGATGACCTCGGGTGCCTTGATGTCGATAAGCTTCTTCAGCCGGTTGTTGCGGTTGATCACCCGGCGGTAGAGATCGTTTAGGTCACTGGTAGCGAATCGCCCACCCTCCAGCGGTACGAGTGGACGCAGGTCGGGCGGGATGACCGGAAGGACCTCGAGGATCATCCAGGCGGGTTTGTTCACCGAATGGCGGAATGCTTCCACCACCTTCAACCGTTTGAGAGCATGCTTCTTTCGCTGCTGGCTCGTCTCGATACGGGCCTGTGTGCGCAGTTCTGCGCTCAGTTCATCGATATCTATCGATTCCAGCATCATCTTTACGGCAGGTGCGCCCATATCGACGGTGAAGGTCTTCTCCTCATCGTACTTCAGGCGGCCGTACTCCTCCTCGGAGAGAAGAGTTCCCTTGGCCAGTTCGGTGTCCCCCGGGTCGAGCACCAGATACGACTCGTAGTAGAGCACTCGCTCCAGGTCACGAACGGTGAGGTTCAGCAGGTAGCCGATGGTGCTCGGCAGGCTCTTAAAATACCAGATATGGGAGACGGGGACGGCCAGCTCGATATGCCCCATCCGTTCGCGGCGAACCCGCGACTGGGTGACCTCCACGCCACACCGGTCGCAGATGACACCGCGATAGCGGATCCGCTTGTACTTACCGCAGTGGCACTCCCAATCTTTGACCGGGCCGAAGATGCGTTCGCAGAAGAGACCTTCTTTCTCCGGCTTGAAGGAACGGTAGTTGATCGTCTCCGGCTTGTTGACCTCACCATAGGACCAGGAGCGGATCGTTTCGGGGCTGGCGAGCTGGATGGTCAGCGCGTTGAACCGGGGCGAGTGAATCTTTCCACCTTTGTACATTGTCACTTTAATTCACCTCCTCGCCTTCCTCGTCGTGGATGACGACATCCAGACCGAGACTATTCAACTCCTTGACCAGCACATTGAACGATTCAGGAACTCCCGGCTCCGGCGGGTTCTCCCCCTTCACTATCGACTCGTAGATACGGGAGCGGCCCGCCACATCGTCACTTTTGAAGGTGAGCATCTCCTGCAGCGTGTAGGCTGCACCATATGCCTCCAGTGCCCAGACCTCCATCTCACCGAAGCGCTGCCCGCCGAACTGGGCCTTCCCACCCAACGGCTGCTGGGTAACCAGGCTGTATGGTCCTATCGAGCGGGCGTGGATCTTGTCGTCCACCAGGTGGGAGAGCTTCATCATGTAGAGGTAGCCAACAGTAACTTCGTGGTCGATCGGCTCGCCCGTGCAGCCGTCCCAGAGCCGGACCTTCCCCCCCTCGGGAAGTTCCTGCTGCTTCAGCATCCCCTGGATCTCCTCCAATGTGGCACCGGCAAACACGGGAGTAGCCACATGCATGTCCGCCGCGGCAGTGGCCCAGCCCAGATGGGTTTCCAGAATCTGGCCGATATTCATCCGGCTCGGCACACCCAGGGGATTGAGAATCATATCGACTGGAGTGCCATCCTCCATATATGGCATATCCTCTATCAGTACGATCTTGCTGACAACACCCTTGTTGCCATGGCGGCCGGCCATCTTGTCGCCCACCGATAGCTTACGACGGCGGGCAACATATACCTTAACGAGCTGGTTCACTCCCGGGGGCAGTTCATCACCGCGCTGGATCTTGTCGATCTCCAGCGCCTCCCGTTCTGCTAGTTCATCGAGCATATGCTCGCACAGCCGCATGGTCTCCACGACCTTGGCATTCACTTGGTCGTCGTCTGTCCACCGGCCGTCGACCGCATAGATTTCCTTGCTATCAAAGGCAAATCCCTTCAGGACCTCTCCCGTCCATTTGCTCTTCTGGACCTTGATACGGTTGGTGCCGACAGTGCGGACATCACCGACCTTCCTGTTCTTGAGGAGTGCGGCAACGAACACGTCCCTATCCTTCTTGAGCATGGACCGCCGCCGCTGGAAACGATCTTCTGCCTGGTCAATCCTCTTGGCGTCTTCCTTGCGGGTTTTGTCGTCCCGCTCCTTGCGGGAAAAAATCTTGGTGTCTATTACGATCCCATTCATGTCGGGAGGCGCCTTCAGGCTGGCGTCCTTTACGTCACCGGCCTTCTCACCGAAGATGGCCCGCAGCAGCCGCTCCTCGGGGGAGAGCTCCGTCTCCCCCTTCGGCGTGACCTTTCCCACCAGCACGTCTCCCGCTTCCACCATCGCCCCCCTGCGCACGATGCCCAGCTCGTCCAGGTTGCGGATGGCACCTTCACTCACGTTGGGGATTTCGTCGGTGATCTCCTCCGGTCCCCGGCGGGTGTCGCGGACCTGGATCTCGAACTCTTCGATATGGAT
>JAUVWC010000317.1 GCA_030604325.1 Candidatus Zixiibacteriota bacterium
GCTCCCGCACGTTACCCGGCCACGAATAGGCCAGCAGGTGCTCCATCACATTCTCCTGAACTCCGGTAATAGATTTGTTGAACTTCTCGTTGAAACTGCGTAGAAAGGCTTGGACCAATATCGGGATGTCCTCGGGGTGCTGTCTCAGCGGTGGCAGCGGCAGGCTGACAACGTTGATCCGGTAATAAAGATCCTCTCGGAACGAGCCCTCCTCAATGGCGGTTTTCAAATCCTGGTTCGTGGCGGCAAGCAGCCTTACATCAACCTTTACGCTGCTGGCCCCCCCCACCCGGTGGAACTCACCCGTCTCGACAACCCGTAGCAGTTTGGTCTGCACAAGCGAAGTCATATCCCCGATCTCATCGAGGAAGATCGTCCCCCCGTTGGCCTGCTCGAACTTGCCTTTGGTACGCTGGGCCGCGCCGGTGAAGGCACCCTTCTCGTAGCCGAACATCTCGGTCTCGATCAACGTGTCGGGAATGGCGGCGCAGTTGAGCTTCACAAAAGAACCGTCTCTCCGGCTGCTCTGGCGGTGAATCAGTTCTGCCGCCAGCTCCTTGCCCGTTCCCGACTCACCCAGGATCAGGCAGGTCACATCACTATCGGCCACCGTGGTGATAGTCTCGCGCACCACATCCATGGCGGTGCTTTCCCCGAGCAGGTGCGGGGCGTCCGCGTCTCTACCCTCCTCCATCTGCTTGCGCAGCCTGTCCACCTCGCGTACAAGCCGGGCCTTCTCCGCCGCCCGCCGTATGACCACACGCATGTCCTCGAGATCGAAGGGTTTGCTGAAGTAGTCGTACGCTCCCTCATTCAGTGCCTCAAGTGCGACCTGGCGGTTCCCGTGGGCTGTAATCATGATCACCGGCGTCTCCGGCCGGCGCTGGCGGAAGGTTTTTAACACCTCCATGCCGTCGGCGTCGGGGAGCTTCAGATCCACCACGGCCACGTCGAAATCATCCTCCTCAAAGAGTTCCAGGGCGCGATCCCCACGGCCGACGGTGCGGACCTCGTAGCCTTCCTTCTGGAGGGCCTCGGTGAAGAAGAAGCGGATGTTCTCCTCATCATCCAGTACTAGTACCCGGCTCATTCGCTCTCCACCTTCCCCCAGCGATACGGCGGAAGAATAATCCGGAACGTGGTTCCCTGTCCTAATTTGCTGTCGACCTCCAGCACCCCCTCATGCTCCCTGACGATGGTATAGGCGATACTCAGGCCGAGCCCGGAGCCATCTTCCTTCGTCGTAAAGAATGGATCGAATATATGATCGAGCACTTCGGGGGGGATTCCGGGACCGTTGTCGGAAATTTCGAGGACGATCTGCCCCCCCTGAGATGTTTTCTCCTTATAGGTGGAAATGGTGACCGCCCCCCCATCCGATTCAACCGCCTCCAGAGCATTTACCATCACATTCAGAACCGCCTGAAGGAACCTGTTCCTATCCATACGGATCGCCGGCAGGGAGAGATCGAGCTCCTGAAGCAGCGTTGCTCCACGATCGGTCCCCTTGAAACGGGCCAGTTCTATCCCTTCCCGCACTACATCGTTCAGATCGACCGATTCCAGCGTCAACGGCCGTCGCTGCGAGTAGTCGAGCATTTCATCTACAATTCCGCTCAACCGGTCCACCTCGCGCACGATCCGCTCCACGTAGCGGTATGTTTCGCTCTCCTTCTCCTCCGATTCCAGCACGAGCTGGCCCAATCCCTTCACCGAACCGAGAGGATTACGGATCTCGTGGGCCACCTTGGTGGCCATGCTTCCCAGGGCACTCAGCCGATCCGCCTTACGCACCCTCTCCTGAAGGTCAATCAGTTCGGTAAGATCCACCATCACTACTATCGAACTCAGAACCCTCCCGTCATCACTGGGAATCAGACTGGTGGCCACGCCCAGTTCCAAGATTTCTCCCCGACCGTTCCTGATCCGGATCTCCCGCGGTCGGCTGTAGGTGATCTGTTTATTGAGGAGTTCGTCGAGGATGGCTACGAACGCCGCATTATATTCTGGCGAGGGGACGATCTGACGCAGGGGGCGGCCCACCAGGGATCCCTCCAGTCCCATTATCTCCCGGGCGGCGGAGTTGATGTACTGAAGCTGACCATCCTCATCGGCAGCCAGTATCCCCCCCTCCATCGCCTCGATGACC
>JAUVWC010000098.1 GCA_030604325.1 Candidatus Zixiibacteriota bacterium
CACCGGGGTGGACCCGATCTCCCGTCTGGAACTGTGGGAGATACTCTGGGAGCTGCGGCAGCGCGGGACCGCGATGCTGGTGAGCACGCCCTATATGGATGAAGCGGACCGGTGCGATTCGGTGTTGATACTGCAGGAGGGGAGCGTGCTGGATCGTGGCTCGCCACAGGAGCTGCGCTCCCGCTTTCCCCACCGGATTCTGGAAGTTGAGGCTGAACCGCTCGGGCTTGCCTCGAGGACGCTGGAGCAGGTCGAATGGGTGCGTGATGTGGTTCCGTTCGGTAAGCGGCTTCACTTGACCGTGTCGACGGCAGAGACGGGGCCGGAACAAATCCGGATCTTGTTGACCGAGGCAGGATTGGAGGTGAAAGGGATTGCCGAGACGGAACCGAGTATGGAAGACGTCTTTGTAGCGCTCGCGGCGAAGGAGGGGGGGCTTTAATGCCTGTAGAGGAGGCGGCGATCCAGACCAGGACACTCACCCGTACGTTCGGTCGCTTCACCGCTGTTGATGCTGTATCCTTCCGGGTCGAGCGGGGTGAGGTCTTCGGCCTGCTGGGCGCCAACGGTGCCGGCAAAACCACCACGATCCGCATGTTGACCGGCCTGCTGCGCCCTTCGGGTGGAGAGGCCTGGGTGGTGGGGGTGCCGGTCCATTCGGCGCCGGAATCGGTGAAACCCCGTATCGGATATATGTCACAGAAGTTCTCCCTCTATGAAGATCTCACGGTGGCAGAGAACCTCACCTTCTTCGGCGGTGTGTATGGCCTGCCCCGTCGCGTGCTGGCCCACCGCCGTGCTGAGCTGCTGGATCTGTTCGACCTCACAGAGCTGGCGAACCGTCTTACGTCCCAGCTTGCTGCGGGCCACCGCCAGCGCCTTGCACTGGCATCGGCACTCATCCACCGGCCGCAGCTGCTCTTTCTGGACGAGCCGACGGGGGGTATCGATCCGATATCGCGGCGTACTTTCTGGCGGATGATAGCGGGCCTGGCAGAAGAGGGAACCACGGTCATGGTCACTACCCACTATATGGATGAGGCCGAGTACTGCCACCGGCTCGCAGTCATGCGTGATGGACGTATCGTAGCTGTAGGATCGCCGAGGGATCTGCGCCGGGAATATAACGCCGCGACAATAGAAGAAGTCTTCCTGGCTATCGCTTCCACCGGGGGAGGAAGCTGATGTTCGGCAGAATCACGGCGGTCATGGGTAAAGAATTCAGGCATATCGTGCGGGACCCGCGCAGCCTGGTGATCATCCTCCTCATGCCGCTGCTGATGACGTTTCTCTACGGTTATGCGATGAATCTGGATGTCAAAAACATCCCCCTGGGGATCGTGGATCACGATAACACACCCGAATCGCGCGAGCTTGCCGAGGCTTTTCTCTCCTCTGGACAGTTCGTGCTGGCACGCCGCTATCCCGACGGGCAAGCGGCCGAAGAGGGGATGAGGCGCAGGCAGTCAGTCGTGACCATGGTGATTCCCGCCGGTTACGCCGTTATGTACGAGGGCGGTCGAGTGCGTCCGGTAGAGCTTCTCGTCGACGGCTCCAACGGCAACACCGCCGCCATCGCCCTCGGGTATGCGCAGGCAGTCATGGCCAGGAAAGCAGTTGCCGTCGCGGTCGAGCTGCTGGCGGGTCCAGATATCCAGTCGGGATTCAGTGGTCTTCCCATACGGCTGGAACCCAGATTCTGGTATAACGCCGCACAGAAGAGCAGCCACTTCTTCGTACCCGGCCTGATTGCCGTGATCCTGATGATGGCATCGGCACTTCTCACCAGTGTCACTGTCGTGCGGGAGAAGGAGAGCGGGACCCTCGAGCAGCTGCTTGTGAGTCCGGTCGGCTCCGGTGAGCTGGTCATCGGGAAGGCGCTGCCGTACGGGCTTCTGGCCCTGGTCGATGGGGCTTTCATCCTGATGTGCGGCTCCCTCGCTTTCGGTGTCCCGTTGCGGGGCAGTCCACTGGTGTTGTTTGCATTTACCGGACTGTACGTACTGGCGGCCCTCACGATTGGGCTCTTCATCTCCACACTGGTTGATAAACAGCTGGTTGCCATGTTCGGAGCGCTGATCGTAACCGTGCTGCCCTCGTTCATGCTCTCCGGTTTCATCTTCCCCCTGCGCAGCATGCCCGAATTTCTCCAGCTCATCAGCCTGGTGGTGCCGGCCCGTTACTACATTCCCGTTGTCCGGGGGGTGCTTCTGAAGGGGGTGGGAGCCGGCGTATTCGTCAGCAACGGCCTCTTCCTACTGGCATTGATGGTTGTGTTGAGTGTGGCCAGCGTCGTGCGCTTCAAACCGAGGCTGGAATAGCTATGCTGCGTAGCCTGCGCATAATCGGGCATGTCTTCCGCAAGGAGATCCTCCAGGTAGTGCGCGATCGCCAGATGCTGAGGATGATCCTCATCATGCCCATCCTCCAGGTCATCCTGCTCGGCTATGCAGTTACCATTGACGTGAAATACCTGCCCCTCGGTGTGGTGGACTACGACCACTCCCCGGAGAGTCGCCGGTTGATCGAGGATTTCAGGCATAACGAGACCTTCGACCTCCGGGGACGGCTGGCCGGTCCCGGCGCTGTCCGTGAAGCTCTGGACAGCGGAAGGATTTCGGCGGTGCTCATCATCCCGGCGGGATTCGCCAGCAGCCTCGGCCGGGCCGAGCCGGTCAGCGTTCAGATGTTGATGGATGGAGTGGATTCAAACGCCTCGCTGATCGCGGCGGCCCATGCACGCGGCATAGTGGAGTCGTACGGGCTGAGCCTCGTGCGTGAAAGGCTGGCGGGGCGGCAGCTGCCGGATCTCCGTCCCCGGGTGACCGTCTTCTACAACCCGGAGCTGGCCAGCCGCTTTTACATGGTACCCGGTATCGTGGTCATACTGCTGACGATGCTCACGAGTCTGGTGACCGGTATCGGACTTGTAAGGGAGAGGGAGGCGGGGACGCTGGAACAGCTGTCGGTAACGCCGATCAGGACGGTGCAGCTGCTCCTGGGCAAGATCCTGCCATTTGTGTTGATAGCCTATTTCGTCCTGGCAATCGCCATATCTGTATGCCTCTTCTGGTTCGGGGTGCCCATGCGCGGCTCATGGGGGCTCCTGGCCATATTCTCGTTCCTCTTCCTGTTCAACACCCTCGGTCTGGGACTTCTGGTGAGTACAATCGCTCGTTCCCAGCAGCAGGCCCTGTTCATGACCTGGTTCACCCTGATCTTCGGGATCATGATGTCGGGACTCTTTTTCCCCATCGAGAACATGCCCCCCATCATGCAGCAACTGACCTATATCAATCCGCTTCGTTACTTCCTGGCTGTTGTGCGCGAGCTCTTTCTGAAGGGGAGTGGTGTGGGGGCTTTCCGGCTCGAGACGGCCGGGCTGATGATGCTCGGCCCACTGGCATTGTTGCTCGCCGGGTTGCGTTTCCGGAAGCGGGCCCGCTGATATCTATATATCCTTCCGCCTCCGCTGCTCGAGTTGTTCCACAGCTGCTCGTAGCGTTCGACATCCGGGTGTAACATCATACAGTATGTTCCCAGCCGGTGCGGCAATCACGGTCATGTGGAGGGATAGCGCGATGGAATTCAAACTGGTCCCCATCGACAAGCCCGAGGAGGTGAATGTCATCCTCGGACAGACGCATTTCATTAAAACCGTTGAGGATCTGCATGAGGCACTGGTGCAGAGTGTGCCCGGGTTGAAGTTCGGTCTGGCATTCTGTGAGGCTTCAGGACCGCGCTTGATTCGTTACTCCGGCACCGATGATGAAATGATCGACCTTGCCCGCAAGGCCTGTGCCGGCGTGGGTGCCGGGCATTTCTTCGCCGTCTTCCTCTCCGAGGCCTTTCCCGTCAACGTGCTTAACGCCGTTAAAATGGTTCCTGAAGTCTGTACCATATTCTGCGCCACGGCAAATCCGGTCCGTGTGATCGTCGTCGAGGCCGATGAGGGCAGGGGCATCGCCGGGGTGATCGACGGCCAACCTCCTCTGGGTGAGGAATCGGAGGAACAGCAGTTAGAACGACATCAGTTCCTGCGCAGCATCGGCTACAAGCTCTGATGGGGATGCGATCTTTTAGCAACGGCTCCGATTCGGGGCAGGAGGGAGAGCAGTGATAGATCTAAGTGGACGGCTGGCACTGGTGACCGGGGGGTCCCGTGGGATCGGTGCGGCCTGTGTGAGGGCGCTGGCTGAGGCCGGTGCCACCGTGTCTTTCTCCTACCGTGAATGCTCTGAGAAGGCAGGAAGGCTGGCGGAAGAGCTTGAAGCTGAGGACCGGTGCGCATTTGCCATTCAGGTCGAACTCTCCTCCCGTGAGGAGTGCGAGCGGCTGGTGCAGGAGGCGGTCTCGCAGCTCGGAGGCCTTGATATTCTGGTACATTGCGCCGGGATTTGGACTGGGGGGGCGATTGAGGTGATGGCTGATGAGGTCTGGAGTGAGACCATGCGGCTCAATCTCGACTCGGCTTTCTACCTGACCCGCAGTACGATTCCCTGCCTCAGAGACAAAGGTTTCGGGCGAATTATCTACATATCTTCCACCGCCGCCCAGCGGGGAGAAGCCGAGCACGGTCACTACGCTGCCAGCAAAGGTGCTATCCAGAGTCTCACCAAATCGCTGGCGGTGGAGCTGGCACCCGACGGCATCACCGTGAACGCTGTTGCTCCAGGATGGGTGCTGACCGATATGGTGACGGATGTGCTCTCCGACGAGGAGGTCGCCGAGGTGGAGAGGACTATCCCGCGCGGCAGGATGGCGCTGCCGGAGGAAATCGCCGGTCCGGTTCTCTTCCAGGCAGCAGATCTGGCCGCACATATCACGGGGGAGATCCTCAACGTGAACGGGGGGTCGGTGCTGTGCGGATAAAGTGTGGTGCCATTCGTTTTTGCTAGGAGCCTGTCGGAGAAACCGATGATAGCGAGGGTTTCGCTGGCGCCGGATGGGTACTACCCTCGGTGGGGCATCCTCAGGCGGGCGGCGGCCCGGATTCAATATCCGGTCGCCAGAGAGTACAGCGGTTACGACCCTCCCGCTTGCTTAAGTACATGGCGTCGTCGGCTCGTTTGACCAGCTCTTCGAAGCTGGACGCATGCTGGGGTGCGGAGCAGATACCCACGCTGATAGTGAGTGGCTCCCTTCCCTCATCCTCCCCCAGATGTGCTTTTTCGATGCCCTTCCTCAGGCGCTCGGCCACTTCCGCCGCCGTGGATTCATGACACAGAGGAAGGATTACTGCGAATTCCTCACCGCCATATCGCGCCACCACATCGGTTTCCCGCATAGCTTTGGTAATAATGGCAGCAATCTCCCGCAGCACCGCATCTCCGCGCAGGTGGCCGTAGGCATCGTTGAATTCCTTGAAGAAGTCTAAGTCGAGCATGATCAGGGAGAGAGGGTAGGAGTATCTCACTGCCCGCTTGTATTCCGCCTCGAGGCGTACGAAGAACTGCCGGTGATTGAAAAGTCCCGTCAACCCGTCAGTGATGGCCATGGTAGCCACTTCTTCATGGAGGATCGCTTTGGTGAGGATCTGGGCGATCTGTGCGGCCACGATCCCCACGACATGGCGGTCCTCTTCGCTGAAGGCGTTTACCGTTGAGCTCTCCAGGTTGAGGATCCCCATCACCTTCCCCTTGCTGATCAAGGGTACGGCGAGTTCACAGCGTATGCTCGGATCAACCGGGATGTATCTGTCATCCCGTGTGACGTCCGGCAGGTATTGTGTGACGCCCTTTAGTGCGGTTTCGCCCGTCACGCCCTTGCCCACTCTCAGTTTCAATCCCGACAGCTCAGCAGAGTACTCCCCGGCAGCGGCGCGGATATTCATTTCCACTCCGTTGGCTGCCACCAGCAGTATCCCCACCGAGGTGACGTCCAGAGATGATTGGATTTCGTGCACAATCGTCTG
>JAUVWC010000236.1 GCA_030604325.1 Candidatus Zixiibacteriota bacterium
AGTCATCCAATCACCGGCCAAGGGTGTCAGGTATGTCCTCAGGAAAGGGATACCCCTCGAAGACCAGCAGATCAGACTGGAGGCCTCGGTCATCAGCGGGATCGACATGCTATACTGGTTCGTGGACGGGGTGCTCCTGTCAAGCACCCCTCCTATGGATCCGGTCTTCTATCTGCCACAGCGAGGTCGTCACGAGGTTGTCTGTATGGATAGTGAAGGCCGCTCCAGCCGCCTCACACTGATTGTTGAATAACTTCTCTCCCCTATCTTTTTTTCACTTCTCCCTTCCTCTGCCGCTCCCGCTCCCGGAAGGAGCTTACCACTACCTCCACCACTTCCTGCGGTGAATCGGTCACCGTGAAAATATCAAAATCACTGGGGGAGATCTTCCCACCGGCGAGCATGGGGTCCCGGAAAAAGTCGAGCAGGCCCTGCCAGTAGTCCGATCCGAAGAGAATGATGGGGAAGTTCTTGATCTTGTCGGTCTGTATAAGCGTGAGGGCCTCCATCATCTCATCCATTGTTCCCCACCCGCCGGGGAAGATCAGGTAGGCCTGGGCGTATTTCAGGAACATGGTCTTGCGGGTGAAGAAGTAATTGAACTCCAGGGATTGGGTCACGTAATCGTTGAGCTTCTGCTCGTACGGCAGCTCGATCCCCAGACCTACCGATACCGCACCCGCCTCCACCGCCCCCCGGTTGCCGGCCTCCATGATCCCCGGTCCTCCACCGGTGATGATGGCAAATCCGGCCTCCCCCAGCAATCTCGCCGTTTCCACCGCCTGCTGGTACGTGGGATCATCGGGCGGCGTCCTGGCCGAGCCGAACATGGTTACCGCGGGACCGAGATCGGCCAACTCATCGAAACCGGCCACGAACTCGCCCATGATCCTGAGAACCCGCCACGGATCGGTATGCACGAATACCGCCGGCTCCGGCACAGGTGCTTCCAGCAGACGCCCATCCTCGGTTTGTCTGCCTAACCTGGCGGGCCGGGCAGATTCTGCCGTGGGTTCCCTCTTTTGTGAATCCATGTTCCTGTCCTCGCTGCCGTTAGGTAGGGCTTCTTTTACCCTCCCATAATTATACCCTTCCCGCCGTTCAGGGTAGATAGGGAATGCGCGCTGAATACAAACAGACAAGCCAGCTGTTGACGCCCGAGGCTCGAGTGTAGAGAATAACAAGCATCTCTGTTGTTCGATATTCCCTAGCAGTCGAGGTTAACCAGATGCGCACATACAGGATTCGCCCGTTAGTCCTCTTCTTTCTGCTGGTCTCTGCCGTCACCACTTCAACGGCGGCGGCCCAGACCCGGATCACCACCCCCCGGGAGCAGTTCGGCCACGCGATCGGCGAGGATTACTTCCTGGCCAACTATGTCCAGCTCCAGCAGTACTGGGAGAAGTTGGCCGATGAGTCGGATCGCATGGTGCTGGAATCGATCGGCACCTCGGAGGAGGGCCGCACCCAGCTGATGGCCATCATCACCTCCCCCGCCAACCACAGGAACCTGGCCCGCTACCGGGAAATCTCGCAGCGGCTGGCTAAAGTGGAGGGCGTCTCAGAGGAGGAAGCCCGCGCCCTGGCGCTAGAAGGAAAGGCTGTGGTCTGGATCGACGGGGGGCTCCACGCCAGCGAGGTTGTCGGAGCCCAGCAGATCGTCGAACTGGTCTACCGTATGGTGAGCGGTAGCGATCCGGAGACCATGCGCATCCTGGACGACGTCATCCTGCTGGCCGTCCCCTGCAACCCGGACGGCATGGACCTTGTATCCAACTGGTATATGCGCAGTCCGGACCCGACAGAAAGGAACACCAGGGGATTGCCGGTTCTCTATCACAAGTACGCCGGTCACGACAACAACCGTGACTCTTATATGTCGAATCTCATCGAAACGGAGAACATGAACCGGATCATCTACCGGCAGTGGTTCCCCCAGATCGTCTACAACCACCACCAGTCCGGTCCGGCGGGCACCGTCATCTTCGCCCCACCCTTCCGCGACCCTCCCAATCACAACCTCGACCCCCTCATGCTCACCAGCCTGGAACAGGTGGGCACGGCCATGCACCACCGCTTCGTGCAGGAGGGTAAAGGGGGGAGTACTATGCGTTCGGGTGCCGGCTACTCCACCTGGTGGAACGGCGGCCAGCGCACGACCCCCTACTACCACAACATGATCGGTCTGCTCACCGAGATCGTCGGCAGCCCAACGCCGATGGAGATCCCTTACCTCCCCCGCCGCCAGATCAGCAGCAGCGACCTCCCCCTGCCGGTGGAGCCGGGGGTCTGGCACATGCGCCAGTCGATCGAATACTCGATGACGGCTGATATGGCGGTTCTCGATTACGCCTGCCGCAACAGGGACACCCTGCTGTTCAACATCTGGCGCATGGGGATGAACTCCATTGAGCGGGGCAGCCGGGACAACTGGACGATCCTACCGAAGTGGATCGACGCCGAGGCCGAACGGCTGGCGAGGACTCGTGGAAACCGCGAAGAGTGGGAGCGGGGCCTGCACGATCCTGCTAACCGGGACGCCCGCGGTTACATCATCCCTGCCGACCAGGCCGATTTCCTCACCGCCACCAAGTTCGTGAACGCCCTGCTCAAGAACGGGATCACCGTCCACCGGGCCATGCGCGACTTTGAGGTGGGCGGCAGGAATTACCCGGCCGGCTCATATGTGGTGAAGGCGGCGCAGGCCTTCCGTCCCCACGTGCTCGATATGTTCGAGCCCCAGAATCACCCCAACGACTTCGCCTATCCGGGGGCTCCCCCCACCGCGCCATACGACAACGCCGGATGGACGCTCGCTTTCCAGATGGACGTTGAGTTCGACCGCATCCTCGACGGCTTCGACGGACCCTTCGAGCCGATCGAGTGGCTGGCCGAACCCCCGCCTGGAACAGTCTCCGGCCCCGACAATGCCCGGGGATACTTGCTGAGCCACGCAGTGAACGATGCCTTCATCGCCGTGAACCGCCTGCTGGCCGACGGCCATGATGTCTACTGGTTGAAAGAAGCAGTCACCGCGGCCGGCCCGGCCGGCGATACCGAATTCCCGGTTGGAGCCTTCTACATCCCGGCCGGAGGCGGCGTAAGGACGATGCTGGAAGGCATTGCCACCGAACTGGGATTGAATTTCACCCGCCGAACACGTCCTCCTGCGGGCCGCGCCCTGAAACTGCGCCCGGTGAAGATCGGCCTATGGGATCGCTACGGCGGCTCCATGCCCTCGGGATGGATTCGCTTC
>JAUVWC010000109.1 GCA_030604325.1 Candidatus Zixiibacteriota bacterium
GCTGAAAAAGGGTTGGGTGGCCTGCTCCATGACTTCCTGTGTCATGCCTACTCCCTCATCATTCACCGTGATGAGGATTCCATCCTCTTCCTGCTCTATCTCCAGTGTGACCTCGGTGCCGTTTGGTGTGGCCTCGAGCGCGTTGCGAACCACTTCCATGATTGTAGCGACGACCTGTACGCGGTCGGCGACAATAGTGGAGAGTCCGGTAGGAATGACCGCGGTCAGCCGGACCTGCCGGGGGCGTTCGGGCTCCAGCCGGCGCACAGCTTCGGCAGCGCAATCTGCCAGGCTGACAGTTTCGGCGATCAGGGCTTCGCTGCCGCCGTAGGCGAGCAGCTTCGCTAGCAGCTCTGTGGTCCGATCGAGCCCCTCCTCGATGTAGTGCAGGAAACGGAGCGCTGGATCCTTACCCCCCAGCAGTTTGCGGGCCTGTTCCAGGGCGGCAACGACGGTCGACAGCCGCTCGTTGACCCGGCGGGCCAGCCCGCCGGCGACCATCTGGAGTCCGGCAATGTGGTTCGAGTGATTTCCTTGGGCAGGTGCTGGCGCGGAGGTATCATGCATCGCATCGGCGGGGAGGAATGAGTCCACCAGATGAGCCCACCTGGCCCATTCGAATAGCTGTTGTGTCGCATCCTCAGGGATCAGGGGCAGATGCAGACTTACCACCCCTGGCAGGGGAGACGGGCCATCGCCGACAGGGAGCAGAGCAACCGCGGCAGAGCGGATGCGGTCCTCCATAAGGGGGATCTGGTGGAGTCCTTCGCTGTTGGATGGGTCGGGGACTAATCTCAGTACGCCATCGTCGGCCGCCTCGGCGATTGTCCCTCCCGGTGTCGGCAGCACCTCCCCCAGTGGCAGGTCTCCCGGATCGGCGGCATATAGGCGCATGCCTGCCACGGTTGGGACCCACAGGCAGGCGGCTGAGGCACCCGCCTGGCGTCGGAGTGTGGAGAGAAATCGAACGAGGAGCTGAGGCGCCCACACCTCCTCCGGGTGCCACATGCGGGGGGCCCGGAAATCGTCTTCAACCAGCTCACGTTTTATCGGCATCACGACATAGAATAGGCCCCTACTCCGACGAGTTGCGGACGCTGGTGTCCTGAGTCACAATTCCGTCGTAATTCATCCTCCGCTGCATCCGCACCTGCGGCGTTGCGCCTCGTCGCCGCGCCTGGCCGGAGCGGCGCAGCGGAGTCCTCGGTTATGCAACGGACTTATGACTCAGGACACCAGGGGCCGCAGAGGGTGGAATCCTGTTCGGGTCCCAATGCAGTTGTAGATAAAAAAAACTAGAAGTTGTGTACGAAAAGACTTGAATGTACCACATCTTGTAATTAGTCTCATCGGTCCGCAGTTGTTCTCTCGTGCGATAGCATCCCGTCGACCCCGCGGGTGGCGGTAGAGGAAGAATATTGAACTGATGCGGTATCCCGCAATTTTATACACCGGAGGTAATCGATGAGCCCGCAATCCCAGGCCAGAGTTGCGGCAGAGCGCAGAAAGAAACTGGAGGAAAGCCGGTTTGCGGCCCCGCCGCGTACCGGCATTTCTTTGCCGCGCTTCTTTACCACCCCTGACATACATCCATTCGACGAGGTAGCCTGGGAGAAACGGGATGCGGTGATCACCAACCACGAGGGTGAGGTGATCTTCGAGCAGAAGGATGTCGAGGTTCCCGAGTCGTGGTCACAGCTCGCCACCAACGTGGTGGTCTCCAAGTACTTCGCCGGCCCTGGCGAGATCATCGCCCGTGAGGACTCGGTCCGCCACCTGATTGACAGAGTAGTGAGTACTATCGTTGGTTGGGCCAGAGAGGGCCATTACTTCGAGTCGGAAGAAGATCTCGAGGCGTTCGGGGCTGAGCTCGCCTATCTGGCGCTAAACCAGTACATGGCGTTCAACAGCCCGGTCTGGTTCAACGTGGGGGTGGAGCCGCACCCCCAGTGTTCGGCCTGCTTCATCAACTCGGTCGAGGATTCGATGGGATCGATCCTCAGCCTTGCCAAGACCGAGGGGATGCTCTTCAAGTACGGATCTGGAACCGGATCCAACCTCTCACCGCTGCGCTCCTCGAAGGAGAAGCTGTCCGGTGGAGGCGTACCCTCAGGCCCTGTCTCCTTCATGAAGGGCTTCGACGCCTTTGCCGGTGTGATCAAGTCGGGGGGGAAGACCAGACGCGCCGCCAAGATGGTAATTCTGAATGTGGATCATCCCGATGTCGTCGAATTCATCAACTGCAAGGCGAATGAAGAAAAAAAGGCGTGGGCCCTCATCGACTCCGGTTACGATGGAGCACTCGACGGTGAGGCTTACGGCTCAGTCTACTTCCAAAATGCTAATCACTCCGTGCGGGTGACCGACGAGTATATGCACTCGGTCGTGAACGACGAGGAGTGGACGCTGAAGGCCGTGACCACCGGTGAACCCGTCGAGACGGTACGGGCGCGCAGCATAATGAACCAGATGGCCGAGGCCGCCTGGTTATGCGGGGATCCGGGAATTCAGTACGACACCACGATCAATGATTGGCACACCTGCCTTAACACCGACCGGATCCACGCCAGCAATCCCTGCTCCGAGTACATGTTCCTCAACGACACGGCGTGCAACCTTGCCAGCCTGAATCTCATAAAGTTCAGGTCTGAGGATGTCGAGTTCGACATCTCGGCCTTCATTCAGGCGGTGAAAGTGACTCTCCTGGCGCAGGAGATCATCGTCGACAACGCTCTCTACCCGACCGAGGCTATCGCCCAGAACTCTTACGATTTCCGCGCGCTGGGGCTGGGGTACGCCAACCTGGGGGCCCTGCTGATGAGCCGCGGCCTCGCCTACGATTCCGACGAGGGGCGTAACTACGCGGCGGCCGTCACGAGCCTCATGCACGGAACGGCATTCCGCACCAGTGCCGAGATAGCGGCCAGTCACGGGCCATTCACCGGATATCCTGAAAATGAAGAGAACATGCTGCGCGTTATCGGCAAACACCGTGATGTCGCCTACAACATGCCCGACGATGGTGTTCCACCAGCCCTTCAGACCGCCCATCAGGAGATCTGGGACCAGGTCGTGGAGATGGATAGGGAGCACGGCTTCCGCAATGCTCAGGTAACCGTCCTTGCCCCCACCGGAACGATTGCCTTCATGATGGACTGTGATACCACCGGCATCGAGCCCGACATCGCCCTGGTCAAGTACAAGAAGCTGGTGGGCGGTGGGATGTTGAAGATGGTCAACCGTACCGTGCCGCTGACGCTGGAGAGGCTGGGCTATGAACCGGATGAAGTGAAGACGATTGTAGACTACATCGACGAATGCGACACCATCGAAGGCGCTCCAGGGCTCAGGCAGGAGCATCTGCCGATCTTCGACTGCGCCTTCAAGCCGGCCGGCGGATTGCGTTCGATCCACTGGATGGGCCACATACGCATGATGGGCGCCGTGCAGCCATTCCTCTCGGGAGCTATCTCCAAGACGGTGAACATGCCGAACGACACTGCCGTCGAGGACATCGAGAAGGCATTTGTGGAAGGATGGCGGTTGGGTTTGAAGGCGCTGGCCATCTATCGCGACGGGTGCAAGCGCACCCAGCCGCTCACGACGCGCGTGGCGGTGAAGGAAGCGGAACCGGTCGCTGTGCTCACCCGGCGCAGGCTTCCGGACGAGCGTCAGAGTATCACCCACAAGTTCTCGGTGGGGGGCCATGAGGGGTATCTCACTGTTGGTATGTATGGGAATGGAGAGCCGGGTGAAATCTTCATCACCATGGCCAAAGAGGGCTCCACCATCTCCGGACTGATGGACACGATCGCCACCATGACCAGTATGGCGTTTCAGTATGGTGTACCGCTCAGTGTGCTGGTGAACAAGTTCAGCCATATGCGGTTCGAACCGTCCGGTTTCACCAACAACAAGGATATTCCCATCGCCAAGTCGGCCATCGATTATATCTTCCGCTGGCTGGCGCTCAAGTTCCTGCCGGTGGATGAGCTGAGTGCGATCGTCTCTGAAGAAGTTGCCAGGGCTCGCGGGGAAGAGGTAGCCAAGCGCCGGCGGGCTAAGAAGGAGGCGGAGGCAGGCGCCTCGACCGAGGCAGGGGAAGTGGTGGCCACCGACGATGAGCAGAAGATGGAACCGAATGTCGGCTTCCTGCCGCAGAACAAGGAGGCGAGCCAGTCCCTTCTCATCCAGGCCCAGGCGGACGCCCCCTCCTGCTACAACTGCGGGAGCATCATGGTGCGGAACGGGGCATGTTACAAGTGCCTGAACTGCGGTGCCACCAGCGGCTGCTCCTAAACAGCGGAACTTCTACCGGCACCTTATTGCTTGCTTAAACGATTAAATTGTGCGAGAAGTTCGGTATGGAATTCACACCGAACTACGATCAGGGCCACCTGGTGGTCGCGGCAGCTCGGGTGCTGTCACACAAGCTGGAGAAGCCTCCGACCAGGGAGGAGATCGGAGAACTGCTGGAGGTTTCCCATGAAGTAATAGGGGCTGTTGCGCGCGCACTGGAGAGCAGGGGAATCGTAAAGATCCACAAGACTCCCTTCGATACCCGGGTGGAAGTAACCGATCACACACTTCTCGAGGAACTCCCGAGAGATGATTCGGGAGCTGATATGAAAGGAGAGGTCGACGCCTTCCTGGAGCGTTCGCGGGAGAAACACGAGAAGGTCGAAAAGCTCTTCGGCGAAAAGGAGTACGAGAAAAGGAAGAAGAAGAAGCAGGCCGGCCTCGAGGCTCAGCTCAAAGAGTTCCAGAAGAAGAAAGCGGTCGATCCCTTTGCCAAGCCGGATGCCGTAGAAGGGGAAAGCCCGGCGGCAGAGAGCTCGGAGGCAGAGAACTCAGAGGCAGCGAACTCGGAGGGGGAGGAGCCGGCGCAGGAGAAGTAGCCTCGCAGAGAGAGTGTGGAGAAGCACTCCCTCTTGACATGGTGCCGCCGGAAATAGATTGTGCGACACCGGCCTAAGGACCGGTGCCGAATCCGACGCTGTCAAAGGTGGCGATGCCCGAGTCCCCAAGCACCATAGCAGCCGCGGGTAACTACCCCCGCCGCTTCCGCAGCCGGCTGGCTCCTGTGATCCAAGCCCTTCTGCTGATGGGTGTATGGCTGCTCTTGAGCGGCCACTACGATGCCTTCCATATTTCTCTCGGCATTTTCTCCGTCGGCCTCGTCATGGTGCTCAACGCCGGTCTCTATCGGGTACGGCTCTATCCTGGGGACGTGCACCGGGATCTCCGATTCGTCAATCTCTTCATCTACATCTTCTGGCTGGCCAAGGAGATCGTCCTGGCCGCTATCCAGGTTGCCCGGTTCGTCCTCCACCCCAGGATGCCCATCGATCCCTCGTTTCTGGATTTCCACGCCGAGCTCCCCAACGCCGGCTCGCAGGTGGTGCTGGCC
>JAUVWC010000044.1 GCA_030604325.1 Candidatus Zixiibacteriota bacterium
CCCGATGGCACCTACAGCCACACGATCGGCAGGCAGGGCGATGGACCGGGGGAGCTGCGGGGCGCGGCTGGTATAAACATCGGCCCGGAAGGGAACATTTGGGTTGCGAGCATGCTGACGTTCCGGCTGGTTATCTTCCAGAAGGACGGCCTGTTCCAACGCAACATCCAGTTCCCGCTCCTACCCCCCTTCTTCATCCAACTAACCGCCGATGGATTCATGGGCCTCTACATGCAGCAGCGGATCGACGAGGAGAACATGCTGGTGGACACTACGTTCAAGCTGCAGCGGTTCAACTCTGAAGGTGACACCCTCAACACACTTTTCACGACCAATTTCACGTTGGACATCATGGACATGCAGCTCGGCGGAATGGCGGACAAGTTCCCCTTCTACACCCAGGATGACCAGGGACGGGTCTGGCAGGCACGCGCCTTGAATAACGCATATGAGGTGAATGTCTGGAATCCCGAAGGCTCTCTCGACCGGGTGATAGAGAAGGAATTCGACCGGCTCGAGAAGACTGACGAAGAGATTGTGGAGGAGCAGGAAATGGTCCGCCGCCTGCTCCAGGCGCAGCTGGGCGGAGCGGAACTGCCGGAGGGAATGACTATGGACTATGAGCCCGACCGCTTCCGTCCTGCGACCGGTATGCTCTATTTCGACCCCCACGGATACGTCTGGGTCCAGGCCGGTCGTGAAGGCACCCAGGACATGAACGCGTTCGATCTCTTCGATATGAGGGGCCAATACATGCGGCGGGTGATCTTTGAGGGGCTGGGCAGCCCGGCTTTCTTCACCTTCGTCGGCGACAAGCTCTACCTGATAGATGCAGACCCGGAGGCCTCGCCCCAGATCATCCGGTACAGTCTGACGATCGACTGAGGTCAGCTGCCCCGTATCATCCGGCGGGAGTAATTCATTACGGAGAAGGCCCTCCAGCGACGGCCGGGGGGCCTTCAGCTTTTCAGGCTGCGGTCGAAGACCGAAATCAGCTCATCGATCTTCTCCAGACGTTCTCTGTCTGAACCGGTAGTAAATGCCTGGTACACACAGTGATTCACATGCGCCTCCAGCAGCTTGGAGGCCACCTTGCCCAGAGCACCGCGTACGGCGGAGATCTGCTGCAGAACATCCACACAGTATTCCTCCTCCTCCACCATCCTCTGGATTCCGTTAATCTGACCCTGCAGACGGTTGAGCCGCTTCCTTATCTCATCCTTGACCGCCGGCGAATGCAGGCTTGAAGAGGTCGTATCCTCCGATCCTGCCGTGACACTCATTCCCGGCATTATTCCCCTACCTTTCCTTTACCGGCGTCGAGGCCGGCAGCCCTGATATCCACGCGGCGCAGCCTCACGCTGTTGGTCACCACATTCACACTGGAAAGGGCCATTGCCCCTTCGGCGATGAGCGGATGCAGCATGCCGAGTATGGCGACCGGTATCGCCACGGCGTTGTAGAAATAGGCCCAGAACAGGTTCTGTTTGATCTTGCGGAAAGTCGCGCGGCTCAACTTCACCGCTTTGATGACGGCACTGAGATCACCCTGGACCAGTGTTATGTCGGCCGACTCGATGGCGATATCGGTGCCCGTGCCGATGGCTATGCCGACATCCGCCTGAGCGAGTGCCGGGGCATCGTTGATGCCGTCGCCCACCATAGCCACCACCTGACCCCCCCGCTGCAGCCTCATCACCTCCTCACTCTTGCGCTCCGGCATCACCCCGGCCACTACCCGCTCGATTCACACCTGACGCGCGATCGCCGTCGCCGTCGACTCGTTGTCCCCGGTGAGCATCACCGGCTCCAGACCCATCCGCTTCAACTCGGCAATGGCCCGGGCGGAATCGGGTTTGACCGGATCTGCCACGGCAATTACACCCAGCGCGGTGCCGTCAGCGGAGACCGCCACTACGGTTTTTCCTTCTTCCTCGAGAGTGCGCAGAACCGGAAGCAGAGGCTCGAGTGCTGCTCCCTCCTTTTCCATCAGGGCCAGGGTGCCGACCGCGATGCGCCGGCCCTCCACGGTGGCCACAATGCCAAGACCCGCCGATGCTTCGGCTCCAACCGCCTCTTCCAGTTCTATGCCTTCTTCGGCGGCATGTGAAACAATCGCCGCACCGATGGGGTGTTCGGAGTTGCGCTCGGCGGAGGCGGCCAGACGTATCAGCTCGCTGCCATCTACACCGGTGGCTACGGGGTGTATGTCGGTGACGACAGGCCGACCCTGGGTAATGGTTCCCGTCTTGTCCAGCAGCAGAACCCTGACATTCTTCATGAGTTGGATCGCCTCGCCTCGGCGGATCAGAACACCGTTCTCAGCACCCATCCCGCTGCCGACCATGAGCGCGGTGGGGGTGGCCAGCCCCAGCGCACACGGACAGGCGATCACCAGCACCGCAATGGCCGCAAACAGAGCCAGGCTCACTGTTCCGAGTGATGGATCGACCCACGGCAGCCGAGTGCTCGCCCACTCTGCCACACTACCCATGGCAGCGGGCAGCAGCAGCCAGAGGACAAGTGTGCTCAAGGCGATCATTACGACCGTCGGAACGAATACAGCGGTAACCCGGTCGGCGAACTGCTGAATCGGAATCTCGCTCGCCTGGGCCTGCTCGACCAACCGGATGACCTGGGCCAGAAAGGTCTCCTCTCCGACTCCGGTCGCACGTACCTTCAGTACGCCGCCACCATTTATGGTGGCTCCGATCACGCTATCACCGGGTGCCTTGGTGACAGGTATCGATTCACCCGTGGCAAGCGACTCGTCAACGGCGGACGTACCCTCGATGACCTCACCATCGGTGGGGATCTTCTCACCCGGCCGGACGAGCATCAGGTCTCCCACCTTCACCTCATCCACGGGCACCTCTATATCCTGTTTATCCACGATCAGGCGGGCGGTCCTGGCCTCAAGCGTCAGGAGCTTCTTTATGGCCTGTGATGCGCGACCTCTCGATTTGGTCTCTATGTACCGGCCGGTAAGGTGGAAAGCCATGATCATCGCCCCCACCCCGGCATAGTTGAGGATGTTGGGCAGGGGCAGCCAGTGCCCGAGGACGGCAACCACTCCCGTAAGCAGTGAAGCACCGGATCCCATCGCGATAAGGACATCCATATTCGGGGAGAGATTCAGGGTCGACTTCCACGCACTGCGGTAGGTAGGCCAGCCGACCCAGAACAGCACCGGTACGGCCAGCAGCACCATCCCCAGGTCGAATACCGCGCGGCTGGGCCAGCTGATCCCCAGGAACATCTCGGGGATCATCCACAGTATGATCGGGATGCTGAGTCCCCAGGCCCAGTACATCCGGCGCGCCGTCTCGTCCACCTTCCGCTGGTCCTCCGCCAGTATCTCCTCCCTCCGCCGACTCCGCTCTTCGGAAGGCGGTTTCAGCCGGTAGCCGGCCTTGTCCACGCTATCGATCAACACATCGACATCCAGCTCGGCCCCTTCGGAATAGATGTATGCCTGCTCGGTGGCCAGATTGACCTTGACCCTACGTACTCCGGGAACGTTGCCTATCGCCTTTTCGACGCTCGCTACACAGCCTGCACAGTGCATTCCCTCGATGTCACAAACGACTGGTTCTTCAACCATTTCACACCTCTATGCTATTTTGGCCCATACTATACTATAGTATAGTATTCTCATTGTAGAAGGAAAGGATAAAATGGCGGCGTCATTATTACTGAATGTCGGGGCAAGGCTTTAAACAGGATGGAAGCGATCTATACTCAACTGAACGAAAACCGGACAGCCGCCGCCCTGCCAATGGCCAGTGCTGCGGGCTTGGTAACAATCATGCATGGCAACAATCCTGCTCGTCTGCCGCAGGCGCGAAGGGGACTGGATAAACAGCGATACCATTAAGCTGAAAGGAGCACGGTGACGTGGAAATTCAGTTTGAAGGAATCCGGCTCGAATGCACCCAGGGTGATATCACCGCCCAGGAGGGCATCGACGCGGTAGCAAACGCCGCCAACGCGCAGCTGATGCCCGGAGGAGGAGTGGCGGGTGCCATCCACCGGGCGGCAGGGCCCGGTCTGGCCGAGGAGTGCCGGGCCCTGGCGCCGATCCGACCGGGAGAGGCAGTAATAACTTCCGGTCACAGTCTGCCCAACCCGTACGTCATCCACTGCCTCGGACCTGTCTATGGGATTGATGAGCCGTCAGAGGGGTTGCTGGCCGACTGTTATCGGAACGCACTCCGGCTGGCCGAAGAGAACAGGCTGACATCGGTGGCCTTCCCCGCTATCTCCACCGGGGCTTTCGGCTACCCCATGCGGGAAGCAGCCAGAGTCGCATTCGAGACCATCCGAAATGAGGCCGCATCGCTGCAGCACGTAGAAAAGGTTCTATTCGTCCTCTACAGTGGATCGGATCTGGAGAAACACGAAGAGGTGCTGCGCGAAGTGGCAGGACTTTAGATTCGGCATCAGTTATCGTACATTTATCCTATCAATCATATGCCCACCCGACAGCGCTCATACAGAAAGAGCGTGGAACTCGCCAACAGGCCTGAGGAGCATATAACTAGAGGAGCATATAACTAGATGAACCCTATCGACCCTGAGTTAGCCCCACTCAGTATCAATACTATTCGCATGCTTGCCGCCGATGCCGTCGAGGAGGCCCATTCGGGACACCCGGGTGCGCCAATGGGTGTAGCCCCGATGGCCTACCTGCTCTGGACGCGCTTCCTCAAGCACAATCCCACCGATCCCGGCTGGCCGAACCGCGACCGCTTCGTTCTCTCCATGGGGCACGCCAGCATGCTTCTCTACAGCATGCTCTACCTCACCGGCTACGAGCTCACGCTCGAGGATCTGCGGCACTTCCGCCAGTGGGGAAGCATCACACCCGGGCATCCCGAGTACGGCGTGACACCGGGCGTGGAGACAACAGCCGGCCCCCTGGGCCAGGGCTTCGGCATAGGCGTGGGTATGGCCCTGGCCGAGCGCATTATGGGAGCCCGTTACAACACCGACGGGTTTCCCATTTTCGATCACTACACCTACGCCTTCTGTTCCGACGGCGATCTCATGGAGGGGGTGGCCTCCGAGGCGGCATCCCTGGCCGGACACCACCAGCTGGGCAAGCTCATCTACCTCTACGATGACAACAGCATCACCATCGACGGCAAGACCGACCTGACCTTCACCGAGAATGTGAGGAGACGGTTTCAGGCCTACGGCTGGCATGTCCCGAATCCTCTGGATGGCAACGATCTGCAAGCCCTATCCAACGCCATTATCAAGGCGCGCAGAGATCAGCGCCCCTCGCTGATCATCTGTCGTACGACCATCGCCGAGGGCAGCCCGAACAAGGCCAATACCGCCGAGGCGCACGGAGCGCCTCTCGGCGCGGAAGAACTCCGCCTGACCAAGGCTAACCTGGGTTGGCCCGAGTATGAATCGTTCCTCGTCCCCGAGAGAGTCCTACAGCATCTCTCCGCCGAGGAAGCGGGCCGCAAAGCACAGACAGAATGGGAAGCCCTCGTGGAACGGTATTGTGAGCAATTCCCGGAAAAGGGGGAGCGGCTGAAACTGGAACTGGCCGGTGAGCTTCCCGAGGGCTGGGCCGATGCGCTACCCACCTACGAGGTGGGCACCAGTGCCGTGGCTACACGCAAGGCCTCGGGGAAGATCATCAACACCCTGGCTCCCCTCATCGAAAACCTGGTTGGCGGTTCGGCCGACCTCACTCCCTCCAACAATACCTACATAGAGGTGAGCCGCCATCAATCCCCCGCGTCGCCGGAGGGTCGCTACCTGCATTTCGGCGTGCGCGAACACGCCATGGGTGCCATCTGTAACGGCCTCGCCCTTCATGGAGGGCTGCGCCCCTTCGCGGCAACATTCCTCGTCTTCAGTGACTACATGAGGCCGAGCATCCGCCTGGCGGCCATGATGGGCCTGCCGGTCATCTACATATTCACACATGATTCCATCGGCCTGGGCGAGGATGGGCCGACCCACCAGCCGGTAGAGCAGGCCATGAGCCTGAGGCTCATACCCAACATGCAGGTCATACGCCCCGCCGACGCCAACGAGACGGTCCAAGCCTGGCAGCTCGCCCTCCAGCGCACCGACGGCCCCACCGCCATTCTGCTATCGCGCCAGCAACTACCGGTGCTCGACCCGGAACGCACCCCGGGTGCCGTCAACGGTGGATACATACTGAGCAGAACCTCCGGCACCCCCCAGGTGGTGCTCATCGCTACCGGCTCGGAGGTGCATCTTGCGCTGGAGGCCAAGGCCCTGCTCGAAGATGAGAGGATCGGTACCCAGGTGACCAGCCTCCCCTGCTGGGAAGTATTTCAACAGCAGAATACGGAGTATCGCGAAGCGGTACTGCCCTCCGGCAGTGTGAAGGTGGCGCTGGAAGCGGGAGTAACCCTGGGTTGGGAGCGGTGGGTCGGCACACCGGCCCACGCTCACGGCCTCGACCGATTCGGAGCTTCCGCTCCCGGCGAGACTGTTCTCAGAGAATTGGGCTTTACTGCGGAAGCCGTGGTAGAGCGGGCAAAGAAACTCTTAGAGGAGTAATCCCATGCGAGTAGCCATTGCCTGTGATCACGCCGGATTCCCCCTTAAAGCAGCGGTGGCCAAGGTGATAGCCGATATGGGACACGAGGTGATCAACCTGGGCACCGACACTCCCGACGTGCCCACCGACTACCCTGATATTGCTCAGACATTGGGCAAAGTCATCCAGCTGGAGGAGGCCGATCGAGGGATATTGATCTGCGGTAGCGGCGTAGGAACAAGTATAGCCGCCAATAAGATGCGGGGGGTGCGCGCCGCCGTCTGCCACGATGTCTACTCCTCCACCCAGGGAGTGGAACACAACAATATGAACGTGCTCTGTCTGGGAGGCCGGGTGATCGGCTCTGCCCTGGCGGCCAAGCTGGTGGAGGCCTTCCTGCAGGCCACATTCAGCGAAGAGGAACGGTTCATTCGCCGCCTGGAGAAGGTCAAGAAGTTGGAGCAGGAGTAGTAGTATCAGCCTGTAGTATCAGCCTGAGGATATCCGAGGCCTCTTGCCTTATTCCGGGCACTTTACTCTCCCGGGGCCCGGCCACATTCAGCACTTCGATTCCTTCCGCCACCAGCCACTGCCTGATCCGCCCTACTCCATCTGCCCACGCCTTGTCCGAGGCCCCGATTTCATCCAGATCGACCACCAGATACGGTCTGCCCTGTTTCCGGGCCGCCTCGATCGTGTAGGCTGTACCACCAGTGGGGGGCAGGCGGACGATGATCAGCGTTCCGTCGGAATCACGTACGTTCCACTCGGTGCGCTCTTCGTACTCGGCTGATGATGTTTCCGTGAGCGGGTAATGGTCGGGAATCACACCATCCTCCGCCAGCCGACCCCGGGGGCACCATCCGCCGCACGAAATGCCCAGCTCGATCGATACGTCCAGCGCCGCCCGGTCCACTCCCGTCTGTCCCCCCGAAACGATTCTCTTAATCATATAAGCCCAACAATACCTCTCTTACCCCCACTTCTCGTACATCACGATCTCGTCGAGCGACTTCCTCTCCCTCGGCCGGCCCGGTTCCGCCGGATAGCCGAGCGTGAGTAGTTCCACCACACGAATCTCTTCCGGAATCCCCAGGATCTCCTTCACCTGATCTTCATAGAACGAGCCGATCCAGCAGGTGCCGAGACCGAGTTCCACCGCGGCCAGCGTCATGTGGTCGATGGAAATGGACACATCGACGGTGTAGGCGACCTGACCGCAGCGCAGGAGGCGGCCGTCGGTCTGGGCGCAGCAGGCGATGATCACGGGAGCCTTGGCCACGAAATGCTGATTGTTGGACGCCACCATCAATCTCTCACGGGTGGCCTGGTCCCGCACCACCACATAACGCCACTCCTGCCTGTTGTTGGCCGAGGGGGCGAGCCGCGCCGCTTCGAGCACTGCC
>JAUVWC010000184.1 GCA_030604325.1 Candidatus Zixiibacteriota bacterium
CCCGACTTCTACGAGGAGCTGGAGCGGGCCGCCAAGAAGAGGAAACTACTGCTTTAGTACACCGCTCTGCAATTACGCACTACCCCCATACCCACCAGCAGCCGACCGGGGGAAAAGCCGCATGCGGGTCGAGACAATGGAGAGCAGGTAGAGAGCTCCGGCGGCCAGAACGATGGCGGATTCGGGTGAGATGCCGGTGCCGTAAACCATAGCGCGTGGCAGGGTTGTCAGCAGTGCCGAGAGAACCGTGGCCACCACCATCATCGGCCCCAGCCGTTTTACGTGGTGTCCCGCCGTCGCCGCAGGGAGCGTCAACAAAGCGATTACCAGAATCAGCCCCACGATCTGCATCAGGCTGACCACCGTAAGCGCCACCAGTGTAAGCAGCAGAAGGTTGGTCTGCAGCGTATCAATACCCTGAAGCCGAGCGTATTCCTCGTCGAGGCACACAGCCATCAGACGTTTATAGAACAGTGCCACCACAACCAGGATGATCGCGTCCATCACAACCAGGCGCACCACATCCTCCCACTGTACTATGGCAATGTTCCCGAACAGATAGCTCATCAGTTCCACATGGTAGCCCGGGGTGTATTTAACCAGCAGAATGCCGGTGGCCATACCGAGGGCCCACATGGCCCCGATGAGGGTGTCCATCCGTTCGCGCGCGCAGTCATGCACGACTCCGATCAGTACCGCACCCAGCATGGCCGCGATAACCGCCCCGTGAAACGGCTCGAACCAGCCGAGCGCACTCGGGAAGTGAGACCCTAAATAAATGGCGGCTCCGATACCGCCCACGGCCATGTGCGCGATGGCACCGGTCAGGAAAACGATCCGTTTGGTCACCACGTAGGGCCCGATCACTCCACAGGCCACACTCGCCAGCAGACCGGCCAGCAGTCCTGTCAGCAGGAGCGGATTGATCGCCATGTCGTGGAAAAAATCCATTACGACTGATCCTCTTCATCCTGGTAACTGGCCGGGCATTCATCTGCGTGCTGCACGTATCTCAGCTGGGCGGGTCCGGCATATGCATCAGCGATCATTTCCGTAGTGATCTCGGAGGCGGGGTGGCATACAAGCTGTCGGTTGAGACAGGCCACTCTTTTCACATGTGTCGAAACGAAAGAGATATCGTGACTGACCACCACGATGGGCAGGCGCTCGTTGAGTCGGCTCAACAGCTCGTGGAGGCTCTGTTCCATCGGTGCATCCACACCGGCCGTCGGCTCATCCAGCAACAGTATTGCCGTTTCCGAGGCGAGAGCCCTGGCAATCAGCACCCTCTGCCTCTGGCCGCCGGAAAGCTCTCGTATGGAACGATGTGCCAGGTCTTCCACCCCTGTGCGGGACAATGCCCCCATTCCTGCCTCGATATGTTCGCTGCCGAAGCGCACCCCCCAGCTCGAACGGCTCAGACGGCCCACGAGCACCACATCGAGCACAGTGGCCGGCACCGAGGTATCGATCTCGGCATGCTGGGGGACGTATCCGATACTTGTTCGGACCTCAGCCGGCGGCCTGCCGAACACCTTCACGGTACCGGCGCCGGGCACTAGCAGGCCGAGGAGGATCTTCAAAAGGGTCGTCTTGCCTCCGCCGTTGGGACCCACCAGACCCAGGTAGTCATCCGCCTCGATGCGGAGCGACACATCATCCAGAACCGGCAGACCGTCGGTGCTCCCCGGGTAGCGGAAGGTGACGCGCTCGAGCTCGGCTGCGGGGGATACCCTGTTCAACGCAGGATCTCCGCCAGGACGTCGGCCACAGCTCTGAGATTGAAGGCCACATCGTGAAGCAGCGGATCGAGCACCCTGACCTCGGCTCCGATGGCACGGGCGACCGCTTCCACCACCTCACTGCTGATCTGGGGCTGGACGAAAATCACCCTGATGTTCTCCCGCTGCGCACGGGCCTGGAACTCGGTTAGGTCGTGATCGCTCGGCTCTTTCCCCTCGATCTCTATTGCCTCCTGCCTCAGCCCGTATTCATCGGCAAAATAACCCCAGGCCGGATGAAATACGAAAAACGTCCTGCCGCGAACACTCGACAGCCTGTCACGAATGTAGACATCTACCCTGTCGAGTTCCTCCACAAGCCGCTGCAGGTTGGCCCGGTAGTCACGGGCGTGTGCCGTGTCGATCTCGGAGAGAGTCCCGGCAACGGTCGCGGCCTGGATTTTAAGCAGTCTCGGGGAGAGCCAGATGTGCGGGTCGCTCTCCTCGCGGTCGGCGGCGGGTTCTTCGTATTCTTCGATTTCCCGGCCATGACGGTGCTGCATGTGGCGCATCTCAATGTCACGGCGAAGGTCGACGATTGTCGGTCTCCCAGTGCTCTCGATCGCATGAAACCATCGCCCGTTCTCGAACGGCACACCTATGCGGAAGTAGACCTTCGACTGCATAACTCGGCTGATCTGGGCGTCGGTGGGCTGGTAGGTGGCCGGGCTGTCTCCGGGTGAGAGAAGAGACGAGACGTCGACGTGCTCTCCACCCACTCTTTCCACGAGCCACAGCTGAGGTCGGATACTCACGGTAGCCGTCAGCATGTCCCCCGTCGCTGGTGACTGCTGCTCCCCGCTGCGGCCGCAACCGGCCGCAGTCGCCGCCACGATCATCGCTGTGAAAAAAGCCGCTCCGGATCTGATGCACATTAACACATGGTCCCTTTCCTTAACCTCTGACGACACGTTTACTATTTGACTGTAAACACTCCGCCAGGATTCCGCAATACGCTACGCTTTGTGCCCTTCCCCCTCCCCCGGTACAATGAATCCAACATTCACTCTCATGCATCCCCTGCAGGAATCCCGGAAGGCGGTCATCGGCGCCGGCAGAGAAAGGTGGAGGTAAATGAAAGCGCTGCACTCACTGAAGAAGCGGATTGAACCCTTCCCCAGGGTGAGGCTGGCCCATCTGCCCACACCACTCGAGCCGATGGATGGCCTTTCCCGGAGATTGGAGCGTTTCAATCTCTTCATCAAGAGAGACGATCAGACCGGTCTGGCTTTCGGAGGGAACAAGGCCCGCAAGCTGGAGTTCATCATGGCCGATGTGCTGGAGCAGGGAGCGGACTGCGTGATCACCTGGGCGGGGGTCCAGTCAAACTGGTGCCGGCAGACCGCCGCTGCCGCCGCCCGATTGGGCATCAAACCGGTCCTGATCCTGTTCAAGAAACCCGCCTTCAGGACGGAATACGACGGAAACCTGCTGCTCGATTACATCTTCAACGCAACGATTGAGGTCATCGAAGCGGAAGCGGATAAGAAGACAATGGAACTGGCGGATGTGGCCGGGATCATCGAAGAGGCCGCCGGGAAAGAGAGGAGATTGGGAAATACACCGTACATCGCCCCCATCGGCGGCTCCCTCGTCGAGGGCTCGATGGACAAGCCGTGGGGTGCCATCGGTTACGTCCATGCCTTCGTAGAGATCTTCGAGCAGATGTCGTCCCGGGGTGTGCAGATCGGAGCTGTGGTCCACGCAGCCGGCTCGGGAGCCACGCAGGCGGGACTGCTCGTCGGCGCGAAGATCCTGTCGCCCGAGACCCGGATCGTGGGCATCAACGTATCCGAGGACAACGAGACCATGACCCGCTATGTGAGGAGCATAGCCGACAGGACTTTCGAGCTCCTCGATCTCGATATGAGAACCGGCGAGGAGGACATCGTCGTTTTCGAAGACTATCTGAGAGAGGGATACGGGGTGTTTATCCAGGAAGTCGCCGACGCCATAGCCCTGGTCGCTGAATCGGAAGGAGTTCTGCTCGATCCGGTTTACACCGGTAAGGCGATGATGGGGCTACTCGACCTGCTCCAGAAAGGATACTTCAAGGAGGGCGAGAGTATCGTGTTCCTCCACAGCGGGGGAACGCCGGCTCTTTTCCCCTACCGGGAGGACATCATCACCCATTTGGATCGGACCCGGGCCGCGACCGAGTGACCTTCCGGCGCGACGCCGGCCCCTATTGATATGAGTTGTTCCGGACAG
>JAUVWC010000213.1 GCA_030604325.1 Candidatus Zixiibacteriota bacterium
CCGCAGTGAACCCAGGGCTCGCGCGGAGGTGGCGGAAAGAGTAGCGCAGGTTCTGAGTGAAATCGATCAACAGGCGCACCCCCTGCTCGTTGCGCATCTGTTCCTTCCTGCGCTCCACGCCTCCGAAGTCCCGGAGCGCCAACCGGCGCGCCTCCGCCGGATCCATGCCGCGGGCCAGGTTACGCTCTATCGCCTGTTCGATGTGGAACTGAAGCTCTTCCTCCATCTCCTGCTCTATTTCTCTCCGATAAAAGACAGCCCGCAGACGCTGCCGGAGGCTGAACCACCAGGCCATGGAGCTAGCCCTCCTGCCAGGAGACGCGGAGAAGGCGATTAACGGCAGAGGTGACCTTCTCCCACTCCTCTACCTCTCTGGTCAGCTGCTTACGGCCGGCGCTGGTCAGCTCGTAATACATTGCCCGTCGGTTGTTATCGGACCGGCGCCATTCGGCTTTGATCCAGCCTTTGCGCTTCAACCGCTGCAGCGCCGGGTAAAGCGATCCCTGGTTGATCTGGAAGACTCCCTGTGTGATCTGCTCGATACGGACAGAAAGCCCCCAACCATGCTGTGGTTCCTGGACGAGTGTCTTCAGCACCATCATGTCCAGCGTCCCCAGCAGGAGATCGGATTTCGACTCGGGCACGGGATACCTCCTTCAGCTCTTCAGATCTATAGACCTTTAGACGTTCTAAAGAAAAAATATGTTTCACTTTATTTATACGGACTGAAGGAGGCTTGCGTCGGGTATGTCAGGGCTTTTTAAGCCCCGCCGCCGCATATACATCGGGGATGCCGAAGCCGTGCACGTAGAGCGAATCCGGCTGTCCGTGGCAGCGGTGCTCCTCCGACTGAATCCCTTTGTCCCGAAACTCGACCCAGGCATCATAGACAACCTCAATTTGTTGCCATTCCTCCCTTGAAACTACTCCTTCCTTCTCGCATCATGCTTCACTGTAATCGAGCCGCCTTGGGCGGCACCTGAATCCAACGGAGCGGCAGACATGGCCCAGACCGATTTCATCCGCGCCATCATCGAGAAGGACCTCGCCGCCGACAGGCACGGCGGCAGGGTCGCCACCCGGTTCCCGCCGGAGCCGAACGGCTACCTGCATATCGGCCACGCCAAGTCGATCTGTCTGAACTTCGGTATCGCCCGGCAGTACGAGGGCACCTGCAACCTGCGGTTTGACGACACGAACCCCAGTACCGAAGAGACGGAGTATGTCGAGTCGATCATGGAGGATGTGCGCTGGCTCGGCTTCCAGTGGGAGGGCGAGGCGCTCTATGCGTCCGATTACTTCGAGCAGCTTTACCAGTGGGCGGAGATGCTGATCCAGAAGGGCGTGGCCTACGTCGATAGCTTGAGCGCCGAGGAGATCAGCGAGCACCGCGGCCGGTGGGACGAGCCGGGCCGGGAGAGCCCGTACCGCGAGCGCTCCGTGGAGGAAAGCCTCGACATGTTTCGGCGTATGCGGGCCGGAGAGTTCGAGGATGGCACCCACGTGCTGCGGGCGAAGATCGACATGACCTCGCCCAACGTGAACCTGCGCGACCCCATCATGTACCGCATTCGCCACGAGCGCCACCACCGCACGGGGGATGACTGGTGCATCTATGCCACCTACGATTGGGCTCATGGACAGTCGGATGCCATCGAGAAGATCACCCACTCCATCTGCACGCTCGAGTTCGAGAATCACCGGCCGCTCTACGACTGGTTTGTGACGGAACTGGAACTGGAAGAGCCCCCACATCAGTTCGAGTTCGCCCGTCTGGATATTAGCCACACGGTGTTGAGCAAGCGCAGGCTTCTGCGGTTGGTTAACAAGGGGCATGTCTCCGGTTGGGACGACCCGCGCATGCCCACCCTGGTGGGGCTTCGCCGCCGCGGATACACACCCGAGGCGATCCGCAACTTCTGCGACCGCATCGGCGTGTCCAAAGCCAACAGCCTGGTAGACATCAAGCTGCTGGAGTTCTGCCTGCGCGAAGATCTGGAGAAGCGGGCGCCGCGGGCGATGGGTGTGCTGCGGCCGCTGAAGGTGGTCATCGAGAACTACCCGGAGGACCAGGTCGAGGAGTTCGAATTCCCCAACCACCCCAACAATCCCGGGATGGGGACACGCAAAGTACCCTTCTCCCGCGAGATCTACATCGAGCGCGACGATTTCCGCGAAGATCCACCCGGCAAATTCTTCCGCCTCGCCCCAGGCCGCGAGGTGCGCCTGCGGTGGGCGTATCTGATCACCTGCACCGACGTGATCAAGGACGCAGATACTGACGAAGTGGTCGAGCTGCGCTGCACCTACGACCCGGCAACCAGAGGGGGGACCCCGCCCGACGGACGCAAGGTCAAGGGCACCCTGCACTGGGTCTCGGCCGCTCACGGCCTGGCCGCCGAAGTACGTCTCTACGACCACCTGTTCACGCGGGAGAATCCCAACGACGTCGAAGCGGGCAAGGACTTCATCGACTACCTCAATCCCGCCTCCCTCGAGGTCCTCACCGACTGCCGTGTCGAACCCAGCCTGGCGGAGGCTAAGCCGGGGCTGCCGTATCAGTTCGAGAGAATGGGTTACTTCGCGGTCGACGTGGTGGACTCCCGGCCCAGTGCGCTCGTGTTCAACCGCACCATCGGCCTGCGCGACTCGTGGGCCAAAATAGAGAAGTCCGATCAGGCCGCGGTCTCAACCCTCTGAATCAATCCATCTTCGAGGTGGAGGATACGATCCGCCAGTTCGACGAGACGCAGGTCGTGGCTGGCCACTATCACGCATCTGTCTTCTTCGATAGCTAAACGGTGCAGCAGCTGGATGATTTCCGAACCCTGTTTCGCCTCGAGGTTGGCGGTCGGCTCATCGGCAATAATAAGCCGGCCATCGTTGGCAAGGGCACGAGCTACCGCTACCCGTTGCTTCTCTCCCTGGCTCATGGACGGCGGGAACTTCCCCCGCAGATGCTCGATCTGAAGCAGCACGAACAGTTCATCCACACGCCGTTTCCTGAAGGCTCTGGATCTACGGGCGAACCGCATAACCAGCGCGACATTCTCCTCGGCGGTGAGCGAGTCGATGAGACGGAAAGTCTGGAAGATGAAGCCGACCTTCTCGGAGCGGAGCTGCTGGAGCTGCTGAGTGCCGATCTCCTCGATATCGCTGCCGAAGAGTGAAACGCTGCCTGACGACGGCCTGATCAGCCCCGCAATGAGCGTCAGCAGCGTGGTCTTCCCGCTGCCACTCGGTCCCAGCAACATCAGAAGCTCCCCCGGGCGGGCCTCCATCGACACGTTCTGCACGGCCACCGTCCCGCCACCACTGGCCCCGAACACTTTGGTGACGCCGGCCAGCCGCACAACCGGTTGCCCCACAACTGCCGGCTTCATGAGAACGCCTCCAGTGGATAGATCTTCCGCAGCCTCTGCAGGGAGATGAAAGCGCTGACCAGGCTGATCACCGCC
>JAUVWC010000168.1 GCA_030604325.1 Candidatus Zixiibacteriota bacterium
CTGACCGCCGATCCCGATCGAGTGTGGAAGCCCCGGGAACTCGTCGCCTATATCCTCGGCACCAACCCGCCCTTCCCGGCCGGCGAGGGCTGGACTTACTCGGATACCAACTACATCCTGCTCGGCATGATCATCGAGAAGATTACAGGGAACACACTCTACGACGAAATCCAGCGGCGGGTGCTGGATCCCCTCGGGCTGCGGGACACCGTTCCATCCGACAGCCGGACCATTCCCGGCCTCATCCAGGGTTACGCCGGCCAGGGAAATCCCTTCGGCGGCACCGACGCCATGATTCGGCAGGGACAGTTCGCCATCAATCCGCAGTTCGAATGGGCGGGCGGCGGATTCGCCGCTACCACCCGGGACCTGGCCCGATGGGCGGCGGATATCTATGAAGGCCGGGCGTACGATCCCGCGTTGCTCTCCCAGGCGCTTGAGGGCGAGTCGGCCCGGCAGCTCGGGCGGGAGACCCGCTACGGACTGGGTGTGATCATCTGGCAGATGCCCGCGGGCCCCGCCTACGGCCACAGCGGGTTCTTTCCGGGCTACCTGACCGAGATGCGCTACTTTCCCGAATACAGGTTCGCCGTGGCTTTCCAGGTAAACACAAGCGTTAGCCGGAACCTGGGCCGGTCACCCGCGGCCATCGTCAACGAATTCGCCCAGATAATCATCGAAGAGCTGAACCGTTCAACATCTCCCCCTTCAGGGAGGATTGCGGAACAGGCGAGTACAACGTGGCATGAAACAGATTCCGGATAACACCGGGGAAGGAGACGACCTCGTGCACTCACGATACACCAGAAGACTGCTGAAGCTCGCGATTATCGCGTTCATAATCCCGGTCTCTTCATTGACCGCACAGGAACAGCCCGATCCGATACTGACTATCACGGAGGCAGAGCTGAGAGACCATATCTTCTATATGGCCTCAGACTCCCTCGAGGGAAGGGACGCCGGAACAAGGGGCTACATGCTGGCCGCGCAGTATGCGGCCATCCATCTGCACCAGGCCGGTCTTTCCCCGATGTTCACCGATTCCTCAGGTGTCTCCACCTTTTTCCAGCAGATCCAGTTCGGGAATTACAGGGTCAGCCCCGAGAGTGTCATGCGGGCGAAAGTGGGGGGAGAGGAGAAAATCTACCACTTCGGTCAGGAGTTCATCGCCCAGCAAGCCTTCGCCTCGGGCGGAGACCAGGTGATAGAGGGGAACCCGGTCTTCCTCGGCTTCGGGATCGAGGAGCCAGATCTGGGCTGGAACGACTACGAGGGTGTGGATGTGGCCGGCAGGATGGCCATCATAGTGTGCGGAGCACCCACAAGGAACGACGAACCGGTGCTGCCCGAAGAGAAGCACCAGGTGTACAGCAGTCTCCAGAGTAGAGGGGGCGCCATCATTGAGTCGGCTCTCAGTCATGAAATATCTACACTCATCCTGGTCCCGGACACCGGGACCGCAGCTCTCTGGGATATGTTCGCCTCCCAGATGAGCAGATCCTCTCCCAGACCGATATCGGAGGGTGTTTCAAAAGGTGGAGCCCTCCTTCCCCTCTCTTGGATCGTCCTGCTCAAACCGGAGGCCGCGGTGGATTTGCTGTCAGGGACGGGGCTCGATCCGGTCACAGCCACGGGGATTTATTCACCCGGGGTTTTGGAGGACGTCCATATCTCGCTCGACGTGAGTCACACCATGGATGCCGCGTTCTCCTCCCCGAACGTCGTGGGTCTCCTCCCCGGCAGCGATCCCGCGCTGAAGGACGAATACATCGTCGTAACCGCTCACCTCGATCATGTCGGGACGCGGAACGGAGTCGTATTCAACGGTGCGGATGATAACGCCAGCGGTTGCGCTGCTGTGCTAGAGGCGGCGGAGGCGGCGGCGATGACATCTGTAAAGAGGTCTATCATCTTCGTCCTCCTCACCAGTGAAGAGGATGGACTGCAAGGCTCCATGTACTTCGCAGACAATCCCCCCCCGTGCCCATCGAGGACATCGTCCTGAACATCAACCTGGACATGGTGGGGAGGAACTCACCCGACTTCCCCGAGTCTCTACTGGCACTGGCATCGGAGAACGGTAGACCCCAGCTCATCGACTTCATCACGGAGGTGAACGGATCGAGGGTGGGGGCACGGCTGGACATGAGGCTCAACGAAGGGGAGGATCCGCACAGCCACGTTCAGAGGAGCGACCAGCTGGCCTTTATGCAGAAGGATATCCCTGCCATCCTGATCACCAGGGGATTCATGGGGCCCGATTATCACGAGGCGAGCGACGATCCCGAGACGATCAACTATGAGAAGGTGTTCCAGGCGGCGAGACTGACATTCGCCCTGGCGGTGGAGGCAGCTAACAAGGAGGTCTTGTTCGAAAGAGAGTAGCTGATCTGAGGATTATTAGGCAGAATCACAAAGTACGCGTGCCGCTTAATACCTTGTACAATAGGAACGGTCGGAAGGCGTTCCTGCCTATTCCATGGACAAGGAGGTAGAGGGTGACGGCTATTCCGCAGGTAACATTCGAGCATATCCCTGAGTCTGCCTGGCAGTCTCCGAGGCGCCAGTTCCTGAAGAGGTTCATGGGTGGCATCGCCGCCACCGCCTTCCTACCCTCGATCGAACTGCTCGAAGCCGAGAACACTCGCAACCTGTTGATAGAGGCAGCCCGGGCCCTGGCTCCCGGCGAGCAGGGCGATGAGCGATTCTGGGCCGTTGTGAAGGATCAGTTTGCCCTGGGCGAGGATCTTATTCTGATGAACGCCGCCAATCTGTGCCCTTCCCCCTACCCTGTTATGGAGACAGTATTCGGTCTCACCCGTGATGTTGATGGTGACCCCTCGTTCACGAACCGTGCCAAGTTCGGTGACCTGAGAACCAGGAGCCGCAGCGCCCTTGCCGAATATCTCGGAGCCGATCCCGAGGAAATCGTCATCCCCAGAAATACGAGCGAAGGCAACAATGTCGTCATAAGCGGCCTGACACTGAAGCCGGGGGACGAAGTCGTCATCTGGGACCAGAACCACCCGACAAATAACATCGCCTGGGATGTAGGAGCCCAAAGACACGGTTATACCGTGAAGCGGATTCCTACTCCTCCCAATCCGCGCAGCAGCGACGATCTCTCCCGTCCTTTCGTCGACGCCCTGAGCAGGAACACAAAGGTGCTCGGCTTCAGCCATGTCTCCAACATCTCCGGCGTGTCACTGCCGGCGAAGGCTCTCTGTACCGTTGCCCGGGAGCGCGGCATTACGACTCTGGTCGACGGAGCTCAGGTCTTTGGCGCGGAGTCGCTCGACCTGCACGACATGGGGTGCGATTTCTATACCGGCAGCGCCCACAAGTGGCCAATGGGACCCAAGGAGGCGGGGGTGCTGTACGTACGGAAGGCACGGATCCCGGACGTGTGGCCTCTGATCGTCGGCGTCGGCTGGAGGGAGAGCCCCGACAGTGCCGCTCCCAGGTTCGAGGCACTCGGCCAGCGGGATGACGCCACCCTGGCAGCCAGGGGGAAAACGGTTGAATTTCACACCACGATCGGCCCACAGAGGATAGAGGCTCGTATCCGGGCCCTGGCGGCTGAACTGAAACACCAATTACAGGAACGGATCCCCGGTGCACGATTCCACACCCCCCTGCAGCCCGAGCTGAGCAGCGGGATCGTGGTGTTCACCCATCCAGGAGTGGATCTGAACCGGGCGTTGACAACTCTCTACGAAAAACACAACATCGGCTGTGCGGTGATGCGAGGAGATTTCGCCGGCATCCGGCTTTCACCTCATGTCTACAACACGATGGATCAGGTGGAGAGGGCCGTCTCAGCCGTGGAAAGTCTTATTTGAGCCTATGCCTGCTTCTGCTGACATTCTGGAGTTAGTTCGCCGATTTGATGAACACCTCAGCGCGCTATACTCCTACCATTATAAGGAGGCCCAACTCCGTCAGGATTTCATCGACCCGATGTTCGATGCTCTTGGCTGGGATGTGGAGAACAAGCAGGAATTCGCCGAGGCCTCCAGAGAGGTGATCAACAAGGACTCCGTCGTTTTCACCGGCATCACCAAAGCCCCCGACTACTGTTTCTGCATAGATGGGGTCCCAAAATTCTTCGTCGAGACCAAGCAACCCTATGTCGACATCAAGCATGGTGTACGACCGGCCTACCAGCTTCGCCGCTACGGCTGGTCCGC
>JAUVWC010000082.1 GCA_030604325.1 Candidatus Zixiibacteriota bacterium
ATGCATTCCGGCCGGCGGCGTTGCGCCTCCGTGCCATAGACACCACTATGCCTTGTCGGCGCGCCTTGCCGGACAGACGCCTCGGCCCTCTCGATACGTTACCGTACTTACGGAACGGTGTACTAGTAGCGGCAGACATCGGTGACTGATATAATAGCTCACAAGGTGCGTTCCCACACACCCTCACTGTGCACCTTCTCTCCCCAATAAGGTAGTGTGGTTTTTATCCTCGTGGCCCCCCATTTATAGGCCTCCTCCCGGCTGAAGACCTTTCGGAGGTCGAAATGAAACGCTTGACAATCGTGGTCCTGCTGGCAGTGGCCGGTGGGATTGTGCTCGGCGTTAGGGGTTTACCTGCTGGCCACTCTTTGCTGCAGGAACCGGCGCCGGTAGTGATCAATGAAGTACTGGTGGATCCGGCGCCCGGTGGCGACGGAGACGCCAATGGTGATGGCACTAGGGACACGTATGAGGATGAATTCATCGAGCTGGTGAACCGGAGTGCGATACCGGTGGATATATCTGGGTGGGAACTGGGGGCCGCCGGAGCGGATCCTTTTGTATTTCCGCCCGATACTCGACTTGCCCCTGGCGCTTACATGGCGGTCTTCGGTGGGGGAACCCCCACCGGTCTGCCCGGCCCGACGCTGACCGCCGGCGGACGTCTGGGTTCCGGGCTGACCAATACCGCAGGGCGACTGCTTCTTATCGATCCCGCCGGCCCCGATACGCTGCAGGACATCTCCTACCAGGGATGGGATGCTGACGGTGCTTTTAGCCGCGACCCTGAGGGGTGGGGTTCGTTTGTCGAGCACCTCATCCTGAGCCCAGAGCGGTTCAGTCCGGCGGGGCCGGCAGTGCCGGGGGGCGGGCCCGATCAGAGCCAGCCGACTGTCTACAGGTTAAGAATTGTCAACCTGACGAGTGCCGGATACCAGGTGGCGTGGAGGACTCCGAGCCAGGCTGACGGCCGGCTGGAAGTAGGTGTGGAGGGAATCATCCAGCATCGGTTTGATCCCTTGCCTGCGGGACTGCTCCACCTGGCGGGTATCTACGGTCTGGCGCCCGAGACGCCCACGAGATGGAGGGTGGTCAGCAGTGGGACCATTGCCCCACAGGACAGTATGGAATCGATGACTACGGGATACGTTGTCACTTCGGTTCCCTACACCGTGTATGGAACGGTCACCGATGGCGTGGCGGCAGACCCGGTGGTGGGTGCCCATGTGTTCCTGCGCGCATCCAGAGGCGGCGGGTCATCGGGATGGCTGGCCGCCGTGACCGATACTATAGGACGGTGGAACCTCAACCTTGGTAACCTCCGAACAGTTTCAGGGGATGCATACCCCTGGTCTATCGGGGATACACTCCGGGTGGAGGTGGATGGGGGTGCCACCGGTGTGGGCACGGTAGAAGTGCTTATCAGCGGCGTCTCCCCGCAGGAAGTGTCGCTGCCCGCCGTGGAGTTGGATCCGTCACCGGTTTTTACGTGGGCCGGTCTTCCACAGGGTGCGAGCGCGGATGCCACAGTCATCCTCAGCTACTCCCTGGCGGATCAGGGGGATGCATGGGCGCGTGTCCACCTCAGGCGGGACGGCGAGACGGAGAGGGTGCCCGCTGATACCGATCCCTCCCCGCTCCCCAGAGCAGTGAGCGGTTCGGCCATCCTCACCGTCAGAGGCTTCCCCGAGGGGAGCCTGTGGTGGATCGCGGCGAAAGTGGAGGATGGCCTCAATCCTCCCCAATGGGTGGAGATGCCGCAGCCCCTGCGCATCTCCCATGCCGCCGGTCGTGCATTTCCCCTGCCGGCCGGGGTGATCCTCTTCACCCCCACGCTGGACGATCCCGCTCTCCAGAGTGCCCACGACTGGTTGGGGCGACTGCCCGGAAGTGGGGAACTGGCCCGGTGGGATATCCCGACCGCTTCGTGGATCTCAACGAGCAGGTTGGGCGATGGGACGGTGGTGGGAGACGATTTCCAGGCGACAGCCGGCGAGGGCTATGCACTGGTCAGTGTAGTGGCCGGGTCTCTCCAGATAAGCGGGCCACGGCGCTACTCTCCTCCGGTATTGCAGCCGGCCGTGGGGCTGGCACTGGTCGGTGTCTGCGATTCCACTCTGGTCCGCACGGCCGGCGAGGTACTCGCCGATCACTCGATACGTGCCGTAAGCCGGTGGGATTTCCACCACCAGGCGTGGCAGGGGCGCTTCCGGCTGCCGGGAGGAGAGCTGGTAGGCGACGACTTTCTGATAAACTGGGGGGAAGCAGTGGCACTAGATCTCAACTCCACCATCACCTGGCAACCTACAGGAAGTCTGCAACCGAAGACCGCTGGCCCGGAGGCGGTGCTGCTGCGGCCGGCGCGGGTCCGAACGGAAGACACAGGTAGGACTACGGCTTCGCTGCTGGCCTGCGGCACGGGTCCGGGTGCGGTGGATCTGTTCTGGCGGGCTCCGCCGGGAGCATTCCTGCAGCTGGAACACGACGGGGGTATGCCCGCGTGGCTGTGGTCCGGTGCGGATGAAGACGGTTGGCGGCAGGCACGGGTTACGGGTCTGGCGCCCGGGAGCTATCGAGCGGTACTGAGACTGTATGAGCCGGGCGGAGAGAAGGAGTGGGTTCAGGAAGTGTGGGTGGAATGCGCCGCGCCCCCCGCGATGCCGGTATGGGGCTGGGGGCCGGCCCCATCTGATCCCGGCCCTCTCCTGTTGGAGATTGGGGATATGTGGGTCAGGGCGAAGGTCGGGTCTGATGGGGGCTGGTATGCGGCGCTTCCCAGCACCCAACATCACCCTTCTGTGGCAGATCGTGGCGAGGGACTGCTCGTCGGGCCAGCGGCCACCGCAGGTGACGGGGCCACAGCGGTGGTGCTGCTGGAGCTTGCCCCTGATGGTGGTTGGACGCGCTGGACGCTGGCAGGAGACACATACGGGTCCGGCCTGCTGACCTTCAGCCCGGCCGGGCCACCACTGGGGGTGAGCGGTCTGGAGGTGGAGGAGGAAGGTCCGTTGGCATTGAAGCTGAGGTGGCAGATTCTCCACGCCGAGGAGAGCCTCTCCTTCCAGCCCCATCTAGGGTATGACTCTGTGCGTGGAGGTGGCGGGCCCGATGGCGATCCCAGGCAGTGGGTTCCCACCGGCGAGGGGGAGGTGTGGGAGCCGGGCCGGCCGCCGGCACTGGCGCAACGCATCACGGCGGGACCAGGTCCCGAAGGACAACAATCCCCGGTAGCGGTGGCCATACGGATTACTACGAGCGAGGGTAGGATTTTCTGGATAGGTCCCGGCGCCCTCTACCTTTCACAAGACGACGAGGAGCTGGCCCTTCTTCCGGCGGCGCCTAATCCGTTCAATCCGGAGACGAACCTGCGGTATAGACTGCCCGCCGGCGGCACCTACGCGGTACGCATGGAGGTGAGGGATGTGAGGGGTCGCCGTGTGCGGATCCTCGTAGAAGCGGTTCAGACCGGGGGCAGTTATGTGGTGCGGTGGGACGGACGGGATGGCGCCGGACATCCCGCAGCCGCAGGTGTATACCTGGTGCTACTCGAGGTGGAGGGGCGTCTTCTTTCGCGGAAGATCCTGCTGCTTCGGTGATGTGTAGTAAAAGGGAGATACTAGTACACCGTTCCGCAATTACGCTGGCATTCAAGCGCCGATACATCACCGTAATTACGGAGCGGTGCACTTATTATACCCGGGGGGATGGGGGGCGAAGTAGCCTCCCGTCCCACCTCGGGAGTAAATTGGCGGCATGAATCTTCCACCTTATCTCTTGCCGCTGATTGCAGTTGCCGTGCTGCTCCTCTTAGGCATGTTCGTCCTCGTACTGTTAGCTCTTCTCCGAATACGGGATATGGGCCGGACGGTGAATCAGGCCGGCCGTGAAATGACCGACGGGCTGAAGTCCGGCCAGATAGAAGCGCTCAAGCAGGCGCAGGAGCAGATGGACAGGTTGAGCGAGCGCCTGCAGGGAATGCAGAACGTGCTAAATGAGCGGCTGGAGGGCCAGCAGCAGCTTCTCTCACAGCAGTTCACCGATTCGGGCAAGACGGTAGCCGATCTGAAGAGGGAGCTCGGCTCACTCTCCGAGGCGACGGGGAAGCTTTTCGAGCTGGGCAAGGATATAGCCAGTCTGGAGGATATCCTCAGCTCGCCGAAGCTGCGCGGTGGGGTGGGTGAGATCTTCCTCGAGAAGCTGCTGGCCGATATTTTCCCGCGCTCGCTGTTCGAGATGCAGCATACCTTCTCCGACGGAGCTGTAGTGGATGCGGTGATCCGTATCGGAGATCGAATGGTACCGATTGATTCGAAGTTTCCCATCGAGGATTTCCGGCGGGTGCTGGAAGCTGATGAGGCCGACCGGCCGAAGGCCCGCCGGCACTTCGTCAGCAATGTGAAGAACAAGATCGACGAGATCGCTTCCAAGTACATCCTGCCCGATGAGGGAACATACGACTTCGCGTTGATGTACATCCCGGCCGAGAACATCTACTACGAAACCATCCTGCGGGACGAGACCCCCGGCGAGGCCGGTGACATGAGCGGGTTGCTCGATTACGCCGTATCCCGCCGGGTCATCCCGGTCAGCCCCAACTCTTTTTACGCCTATCTGCAGGTCATTCTCTTCGGGCTGAAAGGGATGGAGTTGGAGCGGAGAGGAGATGAAATATTCTCTCATCTCCGCCGGCTTCAGGGGGATCTGGGCAAGTTCTCCGACGAGTATGCGAAACTGGGCTCCCACCTGAGCAACGCCAGGGGGGCTTACGATCGGGCTGACAAACGGCTGACGGGACTGGACGCGAAACTACGCAGCCTGGAGAACGGGACAGGCTCCTAGATAATCTTCATCTTGCGGCCGACCCTCTCCATTATAACCAGCGCCTCGTCCAGCATCTCGTCGGTGTGGGTAGGCATATACGATGTTCTGATCAAGGCGCTGCCCGGCGGAGTGGCGGGCTGGATAAAGGCGTTCGTGAATATCCCATCGTCAAAGAGAGCACGCCAGAATTTTACGCACTTCATGTCATTCCCAATGAGGAGAGGGATGATCTGGCTGGAGGATGCACCGGTATCGTAGCCGATCTCCTGCAGGCCCTTCCTCATTTTCTCTGAGTTCTTCAATACAGCTTCACGCCTGTCATCCGCCTTGCGGATGATATCCAGTGCCTTGCGGGCACTGGCCACCGAGGCGGGAGGCAGACTGGCCGTGAATATCATCGGACGGGCCTTATGCTTGATCCACATGACCACTTCGAGAGGCCCGGCGATGAATCCTCCCACGCCACCGAACGACTTGCTGAAGGTGGCCATGATCAGGTCGACCTGGTCGAGCTGCCCCTGTTCGTCGGAGATACCTCTCCCTTCCGAGCCGTACACACCCATGGCATGGGCTTCATCGATCATCACCCGGGCTCCGTACTTCTTGGCGAGTTCCACGATACCAGTCACGTTTGCTATACTCCCCTCGGCCGAAAACACACCATCCGCCACGATAAGCTTGCCCGCCTTTTTAGGGACCTTCTCCAGTACCCGCTCCAGGTCCTCCATGTCGTTGTGCTTGAACCGCAGGGTCTCCCCGCTCGCCAGACGGCATCCTTCAACGATACTTGCATGGTTGAGCCGGTCGGAGATTATTACATCATCCTTGGTGACGAGCGCGGAGATGGCGCCCTGGTTGACCATGAAGCCTGTTGTGAACACCAGTACAGTTTCCTTGCCCAACCACTCGGCGAGAGCTTCTTCAAGTTCCACGTGTATGTCGAGAGTGCCGTTCAGGAACCGTGAGCCGGTGCAGCCGGAGCCGTACCTTTGAATCGCCTCCACCGCAGCTTGTTTCACTTCGGGGTGGTTGGTGAGGCCCATATAGTTATTGGAGCCGAGCATGATTTTGCGCTCGCCGTCTATACACACATCCGCATCGGCTTCACTCTCAATCTGGGTGAAGTAGGGGTAGTATCCGAATTGCTGGGCGAGTTTCCATTCCTTCCACTTGTAACATCTTTTGAAGAGGTCCATGCGTTTCCTATCTCTACACTGCTGGGCGGACTGGTTGAGGGTGATTTCGATCTCCGCTACTATTGTTGTCAGGTATAGTTTCAGAGCATCTGTGGTCGATGCAAGGGATTTGCACAATAGTCAAGGGCATTAATCGGGTCAACTGCTCACACTCCATGGGCTGAAGAAGCCAACCGGCCGAAAGGCAGAGGAGGACGTGTGGATTCGGAAGGACGTCTAGTGCTGGTGACCGGCGCAAATGGTTTTGTCGGATCATGCCTCACCAGGGATCTGCTCGAAAAGGGGTATCGGGTCCGGGCTATGGTCCGCACTACCTCCAAGCTGGCGGTGTTGGATGGCCTTGAGGTGGAGTACGTCTTCGGGGAGATGACAGATCCTTCGACTTTTTCACCTGCCCTGGAGGGAATCGGGACCGTCTTTCACGCTGCCGGCGTGACCAAGGC
>JAUVWC010000285.1 GCA_030604325.1 Candidatus Zixiibacteriota bacterium
CTACATCTCCCCAGACGGAAAATATCTCTTTTTCAGCCAGGATAGTGATATCTACTGGATTAACGCAGGTTTCATCAAGGATCTCAAATAGTGATCTGAGAGCATGATAATCACCGCTGTCTAGCGGTCAGCCCTCGGGCCGGGGCCTGCGCTCGCGGTCGAAACGGCCGAAGCCTTCCACGTCCACCGCGGCGACACGGCCCATTCGGTCAAGAACGAATCCCAGGTAGTCCTGTCCGAGATAAGAATCGCGCCACGTCACCTGGAAGGTATTCAGGTGCCAGTGTTCCAGGTCACCCACATAGGACGGACCGACTCTGACCACGAGGCGGTCATCCTCGAGCTGTACGATCACGTCTCCAAAGAGTTCGTTCTCATAGCGGCCTGCGAACTCTTCCAGAGGATGGCTGGGAGCGGTGTCGGTCAGGCGTTCGGTTTCTCTGCGTGCCCGCATCGAGTCCGTCCGGGCTCGGGATTCCTTGGCTTCGGCCAGATAGAGGGTATTCCAGTCCTTCTCGCGCGGTTCCATATACTGATCGATCACGTGCCACACGATAGCCAGCGGCACGCTGCTTTCGCTCACGTTTGTGATTGCCACAACACCCAGGTTTTCCTCAGGCACCAGTGCGATGTGCGTGCGCATGCCGTCGAGGGATCCGCCGTGGCGCGCCACGAAGCGACCGCGGTAGTCATTGAGCCGCCACCCCAGTCCGTAAGCTGCGAAATGGGTCTCGGGAAAGAGCTCCTCTTCATCATCCGAACGGGGCACAATGGTCTGGGGAGTGTGCATCTCCTCGATGACATCTTCTGACAGCAGGCGCCGGCCCTCGTAGACACCCCCGCCCAGCTGGAGCCTTATCCACTGCGCCAGGTCCGCCACACATGAGTTGACAGCGCCGGCACCTCCCAGGTTGTCCCAGTTGCGCCACGGGATCGGTTGCACCCGTCCATCGATCTTCCCGTGGGGTGTGGCCACGTTCTCCCGGCCCTCGAGTGCGCTCACCGAGGTACTCGACGAACGCATGCCGAGCGGTTCGAAAATCCGTGCCTGGAGGAATGCATCCCAGCTGGTGTCGGTGACCGCGGGTACGATCTCGCCGGCTGCAGTGAACATGATGTTCTGATAGCCGTAGCGTGAGCGGAAGCTCCTCGTCGGCTCGAGCAGCCGGACGCGTTCCAGCACCTCCTCACGGTCGAACGGGGATCCGTACCACAGGCGGTCGCCGCGTGGCAGACCGCTGCGGTGAGACAACAGGTCTCGCACCATGAGCTCCCGCGTCACCCACGGATCGTAAAGCTCGAATCCCACAAGGTGATCGGTCACACGATCATTCCAGCGGAGTCGCTCCTCGTCAACGAGTATGCCCAGGGCCGCAGCGGTGAAGGCCTTCGAAGTCGAGGCGATGGCGAAGACGGTATGCTGGTCGACAGGATCATTCCCACCGAGCTCGCGCACGCCGAATCCTTTCGCGTACACGACCCGATCGTCCTTGACTACGGCCACTGCGACACCCGGCGCCTCCCAGTCGTACATTACACGAGTAACGTAATTGTCGAGATCGCTTAAGGGGTCCTGCGCCATGGCGGGGTGTGCTGCGAGTGACAAGACGGCGAGGGTAATCGTCAAATACACCGGGATTACTAGCCTTTGTGCATTCATCCGGAAGACTCCTGGCAAAGAAATGGTTATGACGCTATGTATATTGACACAACATCTGCATGATGAACAATCGCTGGATTGCGGTTATCTCCGCTTCCCTTTTACACCAAGCCATTCCCTGCGTTAGACTCGGGTTCAATATCTACTGTTTATGAATCTAACTCCTCATCCCCCAGGGAGACCGGATGCCATGATCGGCAAAACAATCGGGCAGTATCAGGTCATCGACAAGATCGGTGAAGGCGGCATGGGCGCCGTCTACAAGGCTGAGGATACTACCCTTCATCGACTGGTCGCCCTTAAAATCCTATCGGGACATCTCACTGAAGATGAAGAAGCTCGGGAACGCTTCGTAAGGGAAGCCCAATCCGCCTCCAGCCTCAACCATCCCAACATCACAACCGTCCATGAGTTCATTGAAGAGGGGGACACTCGCCTTATCTGCATGGAATATGTGGAGGGCAAAATCATCCGGGACATGGTGGAGAGCGGCATTGTCTCGATAAGGAAAGCAATAGACATAATCATCCAGACGGCCGAGGCACTCGAAGCAGCCCACAACAAGGGTATCCTCCATCGGGATGTGAAAAGCGCCAACATCATGGTGAATATGGAGGGGCGGGTGAAGGTGATGGACTTCGGGCTGGCTCACCTGGAGGAGCGCAGCCAGCTCACCCGCACCGGCACCACGATGGGCACCCTCTCCTACTCCTCTCCTGAGCAGATAAGCGGCAGGTCGGTAGATAGGCGCAGCGAGATATTCTCCCTGGGAGTGGTGTTCTACGAACTTCTCACCGGCCAACTGCCTTTCAAAGCAACCTCAGAAGCAGAAATTCTCTTCGCCATCATCAACAATGAGCCACCAACACTCACCAAGGTGAGGGAAGATGTGCCCGAACTGGTGGAGGCGGTAGTCTCGCGGATGCTGGAGAAAGACCCAGAGCTGCGCTACCAGACCTGCGGAGATGTTATCAGTGACCTGAAGGGTATCCGTAAGGAGATGGAGACTTCCAC
>JAUVWC010000039.1 GCA_030604325.1 Candidatus Zixiibacteriota bacterium
ATTTCGTCGGTACCGACCCATTCGGCCGCCTGTTTCAGATAGAGCGGGCCCTCGATGTGAATTATCTCGTAGCTCTCCTCGAATCTCGACTGGTAGGCCACATCGGAGAAACCGAACCTGGCGAGATTCTTACTAATGACCATTGCCGCCAGATAATAGGGAACGTAGTTGCGTGTCTCGGGCGGCAGTCTCCGGTAGATCGACCAGTAGTCCTGGCCCGTGCGGTTCCGCTTGGCCCACCGCTGGGCCCCGCGGACACGCCCCTCGCCACTATTGTAAGCAGCCATGGCCAGCGGCCACGCCTGGAATTCGGCGTAGAGGTCCTTCAGGTAGGCTGAGGCCGCTCTGGTACTCAACACGTAATCGCGGCGCTCGTCAAAAAGCCCGCCGGAGCGAGAAGTCTGCAGATCATACTTGCCGGCGGTATAGCTCATGAACTGCCACAGCCCCACAGCACCGGCTCGCGATGTGGCCCTTGCGCTGAATCCGCTCTCTATCATGCACAGGTAGATCATATCCCGAGGCACCCCTTCCTCCACCAGGATCTCCTCTATCCGATGCTGGTAGCGGCCGGAGCGCTCCAACCAGCGCAGGAAATCCTCCCGTCCCCTGTTGGTATAATAGGAAACCGCACTGTAGACCCTCTTCCATGCGGCGTCAGAGTAACTCTCAAGCCCCATGTCGATATCAATCCGCTCCTCCTCCCTCATCTGGAGGAGCAGGTCCCTGATCTCCTGCCACGAGCCGGGGGCCGTCTCCAGGGCTTCCTCCAGTGCGATGTTCATCGCCTCCACATCGACTCCCTCACTGCCCTGATCCACACCGGTCTCGAAAACGGAAATGTCAAGGTATGGTATAAGCTGGTCGTAGAGGGCGTTAGCAGCGTTCCAGAGGCGTTCGAACTCCTCCCGGAGACGCAGCCACCCCTCGTGCATGATCATCTCTACTTCCGTGCGTGGCTCTTCGGTTTCGAGTCGGATACGGGGTGGGACGAGCTGATCCGCATCAAGCAGGACCTGTTGTGCCTCTTTAATGGTAAATTCGGTGGAGTGGTAGTCACCCTCCTCAAAACTGGTCTCAGCCTCAGCCAACAACAGGCGGGCTTCGTCCAGGAAGGCGCGTGCAACCGAGACTGGTGCCTGGGAAGCGTCAGGATTGTCGGCGTCCACGGCAAGAGATTCAACTGCAGCGGCGGGTAAGGCCGTATTAGAATCGGACGATGCAACCGCATCAGCCGGATTGGAACGGTCAGGCAGGATCACCCAACGGGCACATCCTGAAAGCAGCATTATGAGTGTGATGACACAGACCCTTATGGAGGGCGTGGGAAGGGTTAAATTCAAATCCTCGTAACTCCTTGTGTTATATGAAGTTTCCAAAAATAAATATAACCCGACTCGAACCAGGGTGTCAATATACTCCCCCACCGGGCGTAATTGTGACCGGGATCACCATAGCCCCCGTATATCCCAGTTCCTGCAGCTTGGCCAGCAGCCTGTCGGCATCCTCCCGTTTGGCCTTCCTGCCTACCCGGATGCGATAGTAGGGACTGGTAAAGATGACGAAGACCTCTTCGCCGGGCAGCAGGGGTCCCAGACGCTCCTGGAAATCCTCCGCTTCATCCGCCGAGGGTGTGATGGCTACCTGGACCTGGTACTCCTTGCGCGGACCCCGCTGCGGGACCCGTTGAACAACGCTTGTCGTATCGGGAACCGGGGGCAGCGTATCAGGAACAACAATGGTCGGCTGCTCTCCCATGCCCACCAGGGTAAGAACCGCTTCGGGATTCTCAACAATGACCTGCTCGCCCCGCCGCGGGGGCGGAGCTACGAGCAGTTCGCCCGCCAGATCCTCCCTCTGGATGACCGGCTCACCCGATGCCGGCTCTTCCGCCGGGCGGTCGGTGAACCGCGGCCCGATGGCCGTGCATGCCGCGCACAACATCAGGAACATCAGCAATCCGGCAATCAGCGGCCGGCTCGCTCTACCGGGAACTCTCATTACAGATCATCCTCCACAGGAGCAGGTTCGGCCACCACCAGCTCATATAGGGTGGGAAGCAGTATCTCATGATGGCCCAGGAAAACATGTCCCGTCCCCCCCGAGATCGTGGGACGCGACACTACATTAACACGGGGGCGGTAATGATCATACATGTCGAAGTTCGCTGCATGGAAGCCCGCGGCTTCATGTCCGGCGTTCCTCGCCATGGCCAGCGCCTTGACGAATACTTCGGGCATCAACACGGCGGAGCCCACATTCAACACCGCGGAACCGGGCACAAGCCGTGTTACCTGGGCGGTGAAGATCAGGAAATCACGGTAGGTGAGTCCTCCCACCAGTCCGCCATCCATAGCTGGATGCTGGTGGATTATCTCGGTCCCAATGGCGGAATGGACAGTCACCGGCACCTTCGCCTTCCACAGCCTCCACAGGAGGCTGGATTGCTTGTAGGGTGGATCCAGCTCATCGATGTAGCGCCCCACCCCCTCTCCATAGCCAAGCCCCTCGGCCTCCGCCTGCCGGGCGGCGCCGTGCAGGTGAGATCCCGTTTCCTCCCACATGCCGAACTCACCGTGTTCCAGATTGACGGCGACATCCTCGCTGGTGGCTCCTATGAGAGCGATCTCGAAATCGTGGATCATCGCCGCCCCATTGGTGGCAACGCAGGAAATTATGCCCCGTTCCGCCAGATCGATCACCAGTGGGGAGCACCCCACCTTCAAAACGTGGGCCCCCATCATCCACAGCACCGGCCACCCCTTCTCACCCGCCAGGCGAAGGCGGCGGGCGAAATCCTTCAGCGCTTCACCGTTCAGGATGTCAGGGATCCGGTTCTCCGCAACATGTCGTGGTTGGGGTTGCGGCAGGGGCAGGAAGTCCTCGACCGTCACCTTATTCCTGCGCTCGGCAAGGGGTCGGGTCTCCAGACCCGAGGTATCGAAAATGGGATACCGGCTCACGACTCAGGTTCGGGGCTCGAGGTGGAGGCCTCCCACCGGCTGCGCAGCGGCGACTGGGCACTGATACCAATAGCCCTTACGAACACATCCTCAGGCAGTACTTTCTCCAGGCAGTTGTAGTCGGGGCATTCCTCCCAGGTACACTTCTGCTGCCGGCACTCCTCTGCCGGCCCTGTGAACACCATGTGGCCCGGTCCGTATGGTCCCCACCGGACAGGGTTGTTGGCACCTGCGGGAGGGTAGATACCAACCACCTTCGTTCCCACTGCCGCTGCCAGGTGGAGGGTCCCGGTGCTGTTGATGATCAACGTATCACAATTTTTAAACACCCAGGCCAGCTGGCTCAGTGTGGTGTGACCGGTCAGATCCACAACCCCCTCCACAGCGGCAACCTGCGAGGTCAGCTCGGCCTCCTCGGCCATACCCGTGACGATCACCTGGAGATCCTCACCGATTAACAGTTCGGCCAGCGTCACGAAATGTTGGACCGGCCAGGGGAGAGACGAATGCCGCCCGTCGGCCCGACGCCTGCTGCCCGGATGGATGGCCACCATCGGCCGGTCAGAGCGGATGCCCATCTCTTTCAGCAGAGCGCGCGCCGGCGCCTCATCCTCTGGGGGGGGCGGAAGGTAGTTCTGTGGGCCGCCGGGGGCGGACATCCCGGTGAGCCGCTGCAGCAGCTCGAGGTTGTACTCGATCTCGTGACGCTCGTTGGTCTCGCGGTGTCCGTACCAGCGTACATTGAACAACAATCCGTAGGCTCTGTAGGCGGTCCCTACCCGCAGGGGGATGCGCGCCCGGAAAGCCGCCCAGGCGTTCCGTGGTGTCGGACGCAACACGAGCAGAGCGTCATAATTACGGCTGGCAAGCAGGCGTGCCAGGTCCGCCGCCGGGCCACCCGGATCGGCCACCACGGCATCGAGGTCCGGGTGGGCCGCCAGCAGCTGCGTGTACGCCCCATCACAGACAAGTTCCACCTCGACAGAGCGATCATCAAGCTGCTTGGCGGCACTAGCCACAGCCAGAGTCAGGATCGTGTCTCCGAGCGCATCGTTGCGCAGCAGTCCGATCCGATTCACCAGCCTTTCTCCAACACTCCCGGCCGGGCCTCGCTTGACATATGGGCGCGCCTGGCGGAAGCCTGTGTTATTACCGCCTCAAGGCTCTTGTTCAATTCGTTGTACATCTCCCGTAGCACTTTCCGGTAGTAACTGTGAGGGCGACCGATCGGGTCATCTATTTTACGATAACCAGGCATCCGGCGTCCCTTCAATTCGGCGGCGAGACCTTTTAGCAGAAAGGTCCGCTGCTTCGCCTCAGGGTTGATGATGGCGATGCGGTTTCTGTGCTGCTCGCTCATGGCAATAATGATATCAGCCTCGTGCGTCATTTGCGGCGTCAACTGCCGCGGACGGTGGGCGGAGATGTCGATTCCCTCCTCCCATGCCGCCGATTGGGCGTCCTCCGTAGCAGAACCCCAGCTCACGGCGGCCACCCCGGCCGAGGCTACATCCACATCCCCTTCCAGGCCTTTCTTGCGCAGCAGTGCCTTGAGAGCGCCTTCGGCCATGGGGCTGCGGCAGGCATTACCGGTGCATACGATCACAACCAAGGGGACCGCCTCTCCACCCTCCACCTCCAGGCCGGTACGCCGGGCCAGACTGTTGGCCGTGACCGCACCGGCTCTGGTGATTCTGAGCGGGACGGCTCGCCCGTCCACGATCGTGCTGGGAGGACCGGATATCAGGATGCCTCCATCCAGAATAAGTGCAAGCCTGCCGGCAAAGACCTCCACGATGTCCATGGGGTCAGTTATCGGCTCCAGCCCGGAAATGTTGGCGCTCGTCGATACCACGGGTGCGCCCAGCAGGGCCGGCAGGCGCCGGGCCGTGGGGTGACCCGACACGCGTACCGCTACCAATCCTTCCTCACCCACCACATCCTGCGGCAGCCCGGGCCGCGCCGGCAGAAGCAGCGTCACCGGGCCCGGCCAGCAGGTGCGCGCCACAACTCGGGCCGGATCGGGCATTTCCGCCGCCAGATCCCCGGCTGCCTCACTGCTCTCCACCAGCACAAGAAATGTTCCGCCCGGCTCGCGGTCCTTTATCGCCCAGAGCCGCCGGATGGCCTCGGGGTTGAGAGCATCAACTCCCAGGCCGTATTGAGTATCTGTAGGGTAGGCGATCGCCTCTCCTGACCGCATCGCCTCCGCCGCCAGCTCTATCCCCTCTTCACCGTCGGGTACCAATCGGGGGGAGTCACTGGACCCGGCAGGTTCGGGACCCGGCTCAGCGGCGTTGCTGTTCACGGAATGCGGCCCACGACTCAGCGATCACATCATCGTGGAGCGAGAGGATGCTGATGGCCAGATAGGCGGCGTTGCGAGCGTTGTTCACCCCTACGCATGCCACCGGCACACCAGGCGGCATTTGGGCGATAGAGAGAAGGCTGTCCAGGCCGTCGAGTGCCGCGTCAAGCGGGACGCCGATTACCGGTAGATCCGTGTGTGCGGCCACCGCCCCGGGCAGAGCGGCCGATAGCCCGGCCCCACAGATGAAGACCCTGACTCCGCGCCCCGGTGCATCACGCACGAACTCGACCATCTTCTCCGGAGTGCGGTGGGCTGAGATCACCTCTAAGTCGTATTCCACCCCGAATTCTTCAAGAACTTCGGCGGCCTTCTCCATGGCTGGCTCATCCGACTGGCTGCCCATCAAGATCGCGACCTGTGGCATGCCGCTCCTTTCAGTTTTCAGGGCCTCGCTCGAGCGCCCGCCAGGCGATATCCGGCCGGTAGTAGATACCTTCAAAGGTGATAGCAGCCAGTCCGTCGTAGGCACGATCTACCGCCGCAGCGATGTCCTCGCCCAGCGCGGCAACTCCGAGGACCCGGCCGCCGGCGGTCACGATCTCTCCTTCACGCTCCGCCGTGCCGGCATGGAAAACGATCAGATCCTCCCGGCCGGCACATTTCTCCAGACCGCGGATAGGGAAGCCCTTCTCGTACGCGTCTGGATATCCTCCCGAGGCCAGCACCACGCATACGGCGGATCCCCTGCCGATCGACAGCGCTTCGGGGTCCAGATTCCCGTTGGCCGCATCCAGAAGGGCCTGAGCCAGGTCACCTTCCACCAGGGGGAGTACCACCTGCGACTCGGGATCCCCGAAGCGACAGTTGAACTCGATGACCCAGGGATCTCCTTCGGCGTCGATCATCAGTCCGGCATAGATCACACCCCGGTAGTCGATACCCTCCCTGGAAAAAGTGTCCAGAAGAGGCCGCATAACGCGGGTATCGACTTTCTCCATCACCTCATCGGTGATGACCGGGGCCGGGGCATAGGCACCCATGCCCCCCGTATTCAGGCCCGTGTCCCCCGCGCCCACAGGTTTGTGATCCTGGCTCGGCACCAGCGGGAGCAGGTTGCGGCCGTCGGTGAGAGCCAGAATTGATGCCTCCTCACCCTCGAGTTTCTCCTCGATGACAACCGACTCCCCGGCTTCACCGAACCGTCTCTCCTCCATAATGGCCCGCACGATCTCTTTCGCCTCCTGCCGGTCGGAACACACTATCGACCCTTTTCCCGCCGCCAGACCGGAGGCCTTGACCACGATCGGGCCCTCCCCCTCCTCCAGATAGGCGAGTGCCCGGCCGGAATCGGTAAAGGTTTGATAAGCAGAGGTAGGAATGCCGGCCCGGCTCATCAGGTCTTTGGCCCACACCTTGGAGCCCTCCAGGCGCGCCCCCTCGGCCCCGGGACCGAAACAGGGAATGCCGACCCCGCGTATGCGGTCGGCGAGACCCAGTGTCAGAGGCAGCTCCGGACCGACCACCACCAGGTCTACGGCCTCTTCCCTTGCCAGCGAGGCCAGACCGTCCAGATCATCGACGGCCACCTGCTTGAGCTCGCCGTCATCGGCCATCCCGACGTTGCCGGGAGCGGCCATCACCGAGGTAACAGAGGGACAGCGGGCCAGGCACCAGACCAGTGCGTGTTCCCTGCCGCCGGATCCAACCACAAGAACCTTCATCGGGTCCCTATCTTATTGTGAAATATTATGCTGGTAACGACTGCCTACCTGCCGATGCCGATGCCGAATCGTACCATCGGACCGGCACTGGAGATCTGATTAAAGGTAGGTGGGACGCCGGCAACCGATCTCGCATTCCCGTTGTACTGCCCATATCCGGCTTCCAGCAGGATATGCAGGGGGAGCACTTCGATACTGAAGATGAATCCGAGCACAGCCTGAAAGCCGATATCCCCGTTAGCCCTCAATGTGTAGCCGGCATACACAGACTGGGGCAGTTCATCCCAGAACGTGTAGTTCAGTCCTCCGGCAAAATATAGCCCGATATCTTCACGAGCGCCCAGATTCAGATAAATCGCCCGGTACCGCAGATCATAAGTTTCGTTACCATCCGGGCTGCTCCACTGAGCTCTATCCACGGAGATAAAGCCGGGGCTGAACGTTAACCCGAATATCTCAAAACCCACTTCTACCCCATACAGAGGCCGCCAATCGAGAGACTGTGACTCGAATCCGTGCGACCAGTTACCCTGGTTCTGACCCCCGAACACGGCAAGGTACGGCCTGGAAATCTGTACCTGCGCAGAGGCAGGGAAGCCTATAGCCACCACAAACAATCCCGCCAAGACTGCAGCGTGTAGCCTGCAGTGGAGTGTCCAACTATGCCGTATCATACGCCCCTCGATCATTTGACGGACCAAAGTTCGAGATCCACCCTCTTCCGACCGGCACGTGTCCAGGGACCCGAACCGCCTTAAGCTATCTCTTTCCTTCCGAGACGGCAAACGAACGCTTCTTGGCGGCCCTAGGAGGACTCGAACCCCCGACTCGCGGTTTAGGAAACCACTGCTCTATCCACCTGAGCTATAGGGCCATGTAAGTTAACTTGTTAATTACCAATGAAATAGAAACGCTGTACTGATCGGTACATTCTATGTATGAGTTTGGATTCACTTCTATTTCACTTTTCTCGAGCTGTCACTAGCTTCCACAACCTTCTCTGCCTTGTTCTGTTTTGCTTCAATATATTCATAATAGTGATCACGTCCCGCAGCAACTTGATCCTCATCAGCTTCTTTCACATAACGGTAGACCATTTCAATGTTCTCCCATCCTCCCATTGCTTGAATGTGAATTGGGAGAACTCCCGCTG
>JAUVWC010000256.1 GCA_030604325.1 Candidatus Zixiibacteriota bacterium
CGGTAGGCGTCAGTCCTCCGTCCCACCCGCCCAGGATGGACATTGCCCGTTCTCCGTAAGGTCCCGACCGGGGAAGACGCATGAGATCACCGATGATTTCCCCGGCGCCTACCGAAAGCACATCACGCTGAATATCCTCGAATGTGTCGAGCGTGTGCAGGCCAACCTCGACCAGCCGTGCCTCGATGCGCCGTGCCCTGGTCGGCGGTATCCACCACCTGCCGAGAAAGGGCTCGCTGCCCGGAGTAAGCGGCGGATTGTTGGCGGCAACTACTATCCCGCCCGGCGGATTCTCCAGCCGGGGGAGCTCCTCATACGGGATGTAGCCATCCCACTCGTAATCACCGGTCCACCCCGGAACGGGTCGTGAACCATCCCATCCCCGCCTGACCGGCACTATTCCCGTGAACTGGTAGCCGACGAATCCTGTTGTATCGGCGAAGACCACACTCTGACCGGGAGAGCCGTAGTTGCGGAACATCTCCCGCAGATCCTCCCATCCCGTAACGTCCAACAACTGGATAACACTGTGAAGTTCTTCTCCGGCCTCCAGCATCGTCCAGCGCAGAGCGATAGGGGGAGCGCTCTCGACCCACTGCGTCACACCACGATGTTCCGCTGCCTCCGCCTCGACGGCGGCATGGCCCTCTATGTCGGAAACCGCCTCTTCGGCATGCAACATATCGACCACCACCCCGTTGATGATTGGACCATGGTGGGTGGAGCGTACTTCCAGCACCTGAGGTTCTCGGCCCCGTACGTAAAGAGTTTCGGCCCGTGTGGTGAAAGGACGCGTCTGGCCGCGGAACCAGTATTTATCCGGTTCCCCCTCCACCGGGCGTTCGATGTACAGGTCCTGGTTGTCCGCCATCGTATTGGCAAAGGCCCAGGCGAACGACGCTGTCCTGCCAATGATAATGAGGGGGAGTCCGGGTATTGAAACTCCCGCCAGATGGCGATCGCCGCGATGGAGCCCCATCGAGATCCAAAGAGAAGGAATCTGCACCATCAGGTGGGGATCGTTAGCCAGCAGCGGTTTTCCCGTAAGCGTGCGCCTCCCGCTGACGGCCCACGCGTTGCTGCCCATACCCCCTGCCTGAATCCCAAGCGCCCGACGAAAGAGATGGGTTCCACGGGCCAGCTCTGACCAATGAAGATGGTCAACGATATCAACCAGTAGCGCGGCCGGGGCTGCCGGTGAAGGTGTCGTCGACGGCGTGTCCGGATAGGGGTTCGTGCCGTTGCCGGTAATGAACGGCCCCTCGTCAGAATCGGGCAGCAGCAGCGCGACAGCATCTACAGGAAAATCCGTCTCCAGCGAGGCACGCGCTGCTTCCTGAGCCCAATTCGAAGAGAGTGAGAGGCTCATCAATCCGGTCACAAGAGCAGAACAATCCGGAGTCCACGGTTCAGGGGTCCAACCCAGCATAAACAGCTCGGGAGGGGGCCGGTATGAGTCCGACTCGAGGTAGGTATTAATCCCGTCCACGTAAGCCTCGAGCAGGCGGCGGCTCTTCACCGGCAGGCGTTCCACTCGAGTGCGGGCGACCAGGTGCAGTCCCAGTGTACGCATGACCCGGTCGGTAGGCAGCGCCAGCGGCCCAAACAGCTCCGCCAGACGGCCCTCTCCGGCAAGACGGCCTAATTCCATCTGCCACAGTCGCTCGCGAGCATGTATCCACCCCTGGGCCCGGAGAAGATCTTCCCAACTGGTACCGTGCAGGTGATAGGTCCCGGAGGCATCCGTTACCACCGCCACTTCCTCCTGCAGTCCCGGAATCCTCACCAGGGAGGGAGGCTCCTCGAAGCGGATATGGTCCACTACCCACAGTAGGGCGGCGGCAACAAACAGGCCTGTAATACCAAGGAGATAGGCCACCATCCCCAGCCGGCGGGAGGCGGCCGAAGGAGCTTCGGCTCTTTTCATCGATACCCCTTCAGGCTCGTTAAACGGTCGCCGGGGTAAATACATCACAGCTTCCAGCCGTTTCTCATTTTGAAAACCATCCGTGCTCGCACTCTTTCATTTGCACACGTGCAGGGAATGCTCCATAAGTATGTCTGTGCTTTATAGATATTCTCTACGTCACCTGCTTGCCGCGCTACTGATTTCAGGCCTGGCGCTCTGTCTGCGGCCCGTCCTGCCCGATGTGGCCGGCTGCGCCGCCTACGCACAGGTCACTGCCCCCGGCAGCCCGACGGGTGTCTTTATCCGGCCCAGACCACGCGGTTATCCGGATCGCTGGCCGCTTATGTTCACCTGGACCCGGAACAAGGTGAACTGGTGGGATCTCTCCTGGCGGTCTGTCGAACTGCCGAGCAGCACCCTCTACTACTACCAGAAAGCCGAGCCGGTGGCGAGACTGGTCCGCACCCTGGTGACGGAGAGCGACAGCAGGATCCAGGCCTCTTTCGACTACGACCTGCAGGAGTTCACCGAAGACAAGACTATTCCCAAAATCATCTACACCAGCCATCACACCTTCCAGCAGACCAACACCATCGCCGCGCAAATTCCGGAGGGCGTGGCCGGCTTCACCGAATTCACCAAGGGACGGGTGGTATTCCCCTACACGGGCAGCAATTCCGACTTTCTGCACGTACTGGAGCACGAAAATACCCATATCCACATGATCCACAAGCTGCGACATGTATTCAAAGCCCACGGCATCAACGATCTATCAAAACTGATTCCAACACTATGGTTCGCCGAGGGATTGGCAGAGTTCGAATCGCAAGGTCGCGACCCCGTCACGAGCCAGTATCGCATGGATCCCGAAACCGAAATGTACATGCGGGATGGGATAATCAACGACCGGCTCCCGACGATAAGGGCGATGAGGCTCTATCCCGATTGGGAAAGGGTCTACAAGTTCGGTCACGCTCTGCTGCAATACATTGGAGCCCGCTACGGCGCGGACCGGATCCACGAACTTCTCTCCCAGTGGCACCACATCTTTCCCAACCGGGCCAGCTTCACTCTGCTGCGCAGGCGCGCACTGGATACATATGACCCGCTCAATCCCGGGGTGGA
>JAUVWC010000310.1 GCA_030604325.1 Candidatus Zixiibacteriota bacterium
CTGGCGAGGCTGCTGCTGGCTATGATCGAGCAGGGGGGAGCAGGTCTCTACCATGTGGCCGGAGCCGATCGGGTCAGCCGCTACGAGTTTGCCCGGATCCTGGCCGGCGCCTTCGCCCTTGACAAGCGGAAGATCCTTCCCGTCACCACACAGGAGCTGGGTCAAGAAGCAGACCGTCCGCTCGCATCGGGATTCGTGCTGGAGGGCCTGCGCCGGGATTTCGGTCTGCAGCCGCTCGGTCTGGAAGCCAGCATGGAGCAATTCCGGCAGGAAGTGGAACGGTATGGAGACGGAACGTGATCGCTGAGAAGCGCGAACGGGGATTGGTTATCATCCCCACCTACGACGAGCGGGAGAACATCCAGCGCGTCGTGCGCGGTATCTTCGATCAGGCCCTGCCGCTCGATATCCTTGTGGTGGATGATGCCTCTCCCGATGGTACTGCCTCACTGGTCGAGTCGATGATGACCGATGAGGGGAGGCTGCACCTGCTCCGGCGCAGCGGGAAGATGGGGTTGGGCAGCGCCTACAGGGATGGCATGAGATGGGCGTTGGCGCGCGAATATGAATACATATTCGAAATGGACGCCGATCTCTCCCATGACCCGAAGTACCTGCCCAGCCTGCTGTTTGAGCTAAAGGAATTCGATGTAGTGCTCGGCTCCCGCTACGTGCAGGGGGTGAACGTGGTCAACTGGCCCCTCGGCCGGCTTCTCCTCTCCTGGTTTGCCAACCTCTACTCCCGAGTGGTGACCGGGCTGCCGGTGGCCGATTCCACGAGCGGCTTCAAGGGATTCCGGCGCCGCGTGCTGGACAAGATCGACTTTGAACGCGTGAGGAGCGACGGCTACTCCTTCCAGATCGAAATGGTGTTCCGTGCCTGGAAACTCGGCTTCAGGGTGAAGGAGATCTCGATCACGTTTGTGGAACGACGCTCCGGTATCAGTAAGATGTCGAAGGGGGTTATCTGGGAAGCGGTGTGGATGGTGTGGTACCTGCGCATCATGTCGATGTTTAGGCTTCTGTAGCCTCCCTTCCTCACAACCCCGTATTGAGAGACCGGCTCCCGGAGAAACATCGTGCACAGCAGGAAGGTTCTCATCATTGGCATCGATGGTGGCAGCTGGCATGTGCTGGGTCCCGCCGTGGCGGAAGGTTTCATGCCCCGGCTGGCGGACCTTATGGAGATGGGGTCGTGGGGTGTGCTGGCGTCCACCATACCAGCTATCACTCCTGCGGCCTGGTCGGCGTTCCAGACGGGCGCCAACCCGGGTCGAACCGGCATCTTCGACTTTACTCGTTGGGACAGGGCAGAGAGGAAACAGATCCTCGTAGATATCGGTGAGCTTCCCAAAACGATGTGGGAAGCTGCGGGTGAGGCAGGTCGGCGTGTGGGAGTTGTGAACCTGCCCATGACCTATCCTCCTCGGCCGGTGAACGGTTTTCTCGTCTCCGGGCTGCTGACCCCTTCGCTGGATTCCCGGTTCACCCATCCTCCATCGTTGGCCCAGCAGCTGCTTGGTGCGGTTCCCGGTTACTACATCTTCAACCTCGAGACAGCCGCCGGGGAGACAAGGAGAGAGTCTCTGACCGCCTTCCTCGAGTGGATCTCCGCAATACTGATCCAGCGTTGCCGTGCGGCCTGCTGGCTTCTGGAGAGGGAACCGGTTGATCTGTTTATGATTCACTTCCAGGCCAGCGATGTATTGCAGCATGTTCTGTGGGCCTACCTCGATCCGGAACACCCCGGGTTCGATGCAGGCAAGCGCCGCGTGATCTTAAACCGCTTCTACCGCCGCCTCGATGAACAGATCGGTGTTGTGCGGGAGGCTTTCGGCAGCACTGCTGGGGGCCCATGGACCACCCTGGTGGTGTCGGACCACGGATTTCAGATACACCGCAAACGTTTCAATCTGTGGAGATGGCTGCTGGAAGAGGGCTATCTGTGTCTGGATCTGGCCCGGGCCCTGTCCGGCAGTGGGCATCTTCCGGCGTCACGACCTGATGCCCCACCGGTGGAGGAACCGCCGGTGGACTGGGAGAAGTCCCGGGCCGTCGCCTCCGGACGCAGCAACGAGGCCTTCATCTATCTACTGGAGGAGGAGCCGCAGCCGCGGCGGGCCACATCCGATGACCTGCGGGCTAAGCTACGGGCGGTACGCGATCCCGAAACGGCATCCCCCGTGGTGCTGGCTGTTCACAGCAGAGAGGAACTCTACGAAGGGGACCGCCTGGGTCGGCTTCCTGATCTTATAGTGGAACCTAACAGTGGTTATTCGATCAC
>JAUVWC010000283.1 GCA_030604325.1 Candidatus Zixiibacteriota bacterium
GGCGTACCCTTGTAGACATCGACCCGGTTCTCCACCGAGAGGATGTTCCCCTTCGAACTCCAGAGTGGCTGCGTCTGGCGCATGAAGCGGATACTGGCGGTGACATCCTCCATCTCCGTGTAAGGGCCGAAGAGGATCAGTCCCATACTGAAGGCGATATCTAGGTCGTACAGAACCCGGAGGGCGCGCCTGTTCTCCTCGACGGTGGTGCGCTTGTTGAAGGCCTCCAGTTCCCGCTGACTGCCCGATTCAACACCCACGAATACAGACTTGAGTCCGGCCGCTTTGAGGGTCCTGAACAGCTCAGGCTCGACGGTGTCGGCACGGGCGAAGATGTAGAACGGAATCCGAATGCCGCTGTCGATCAGGCCGTGAGCGAAGGCCATCGCCTCCTCCCGACCCCGCTTACCGGGCCCGATAAACTGGTCGTCCTGAAACTTCAGCTCAGTTCCGGGATACCGGTCGGCCAGATGGGCCATTTCGGCCAGGACGTTCTCGATACTCCGCTGTCTCCACGCAGCACCTCCCTGTGCCCGGTAGAAAGAGGCGATCGAGCAGAAGGCGCAGTTGCCGTAGCAGCCACGCGAGCGGACCATGTTCAGGGCCCCTCCCATCTCTACGATCCGCTGCGTGTAATCCCGGATCGGCCATGGCAGGGCATCGAGATCGCCGATAAGCGGGCGCACCGGATTGACGCGTATCTCTCCCCCTCTTCGGTAGGTGATCCCTTTGACCTCTTCGAGCCCTCCACACCCTTCCCAGGCCCGGAGCAGCTCCACCAGAGTGACATCACCCTCACCACGAACCACCACATCGATGGCAGGCCACTGCTGAAGAAGCTCTACATCGTTAAAGGTAGGGAAGTGTCCACCCAGCACGATCCTGCTCCGAAGGCCCTCGACCTTCAGCCGTTGAAGCATATTTAGAGTCTTACCGGCATTGAAGGAGAGCAGGCTGACACCCAGCACATCCGGCTGCCTGTTCATGATCTCCCTGCCCAGCCGGCGGTACGACCAGCCCTCCACATGGGCAAGCAGCGTTTCCGTGGTAAAACCCGCCCGGCGTGAACTGGCAGCGAGGCTGGCAATGCCGAGGTTCTCGTACATCTCGGGCACGCCCTGGCGCTGCGCGGGATCAATCAGCAGAACCTGCATGACAAGCGGCCTCTCGCGGAGGAATGCAAATGACTCAATGTGAGTCGGTCTCTCTCATCCCTCCCGGTAGTGCAGATCCCGTGCCAAAGAACTGACATTCCCATAATCCTCTATATGCGAACGAGTTACGCATATTATTCTATGTCCCAATTAAGACAAAATAGCACCATATATCGTGCAGCAGAACGCGGAGAAACCCGCCTATCCGGCTGGTAATGATGGAAGGTGGCCGGTAGATGAATCAGGCACCTGCAGGCTATCAGTCGCCCAGTCTATTGTGCGGATGAAAATAAAGAGGAATAATCATATGTGTGAGGAGACGAATAAAGTGTTGTTCGCCGGCGAAGTCTACTTCGTCCGCATGATAAACACGCCATCCCAATCTTCGGGCGGCGGGCTCTGTAGATACTCCGTGCAGCGGGTGCGGTTCACCAGGCTGGGGCCATCATCAGGATCAAGTTGGAGGAGGTCATTAAAAAGATCGAGCGCATCGGCGAACTGGCGATCGCGGTATAGCTGAAGAGCTAACTCATAACGCTCCAGCAGACTTTCCCGCCCGGCAGGTATGCCGACATCAACCGTCTCCAGCACCTCGAACACCCTTGCCGGCTGCTGCCTGCCCGTTACCCGGATGAGGTCCAGCTCGCGGCAGATGATCTCCCCCTCCAGCTGCTCGTAGGTCATTTCACTGATACAGATGCTGGTTCCAAAAACCTTGTTTGCACCCTCCAGCCGGGAGGCGAGGTTCACGTTGTCTCCCATCACTGTGTAATCCATGATATGGCGGCTGCCCAGATTGCCCACCAGCATCATTCCGGTGTTGAGGCCGATGCGCGAATAGAGCTGCGGCTTCTCCTCCCTTTCCCACCTCTCACGCAGATCGCTCAGAGCCGATTGCATCTTCAATGCTGCTCTGCAGCCTCGCAGGGCATGGTCGGCAAACGGCACCGGCGCCCCGAATTCAGCCATCAGGGCATCCCCCTGATATTTGTCGATGATGCCCTCGTACTCCATCACTACTTCGGTCATCTCCGTCAGGTACTCATTCAGCATGCTCACGAGCTGGGTGGGACTCAGCATCTCTGCGATGCTGGTAAATCCTGCGACGTCACAGAATAAGACGGTCAGTTCCCGCTCTTCCCCTCCCAGGACAAGTAGTTCGGGATGTGCCATCAGCTCGTTGACAACCCGGGGAGGAACGTAGTGCTGGAATATGCCGCGGATGCGGGCCTTTTCCTGTATTTCGGCCATGTAGAGGGCAACGGTGGAACCGGAATAGGCGAGCGCGGCCGCTACTATCGGGGAAATCACCCAGATCCACGATGAGTACCTGAGGAACATTAGCAGGCCGGTGGCGGCAATGAGACCCACCACCGCCAGGCCCACAACGCCTCCCAGACGTGCCTTCATCCAGGCGGCAAGCGCCGTGACCCCCACTCCCACCAGAAGGATGAGCAGGTAGTTGATCCAGCGTGGAATGACATGGATGTAGCGCTGTTTGAGGATCGTGTCCACGGCATGGGCGTGGATCTCGACTCCCGGGGTATATAACGCCC
>JAUVWC010000227.1 GCA_030604325.1 Candidatus Zixiibacteriota bacterium
ATCGGCCGTGTCCCGCCTGCGCAGCGATTCAACTGAAGCGAGGAACATCTCCTGTGAGATATCCAGCATCTCGTAACAGTCTTCGAGCGCCTGGCTGTACAGGTCACCCTCTTTGAAAATGGCAAACAGCTCTTTAAGCATGAGCGCTCCCCCCCAGCAGTATCACAATGATGGGTAGCAGATAGAACATCAAGAGAATGAATATGATTGGAATAAGCCTATTCCTTGCAGCAAGCAGTGACAAGGCTTCTGCAGCCTTGATGGGAATATTGCGTATGATTCGGATGGGCCAGATGATCAGACCGGCCAGCACATTGAACAGTAAGTGGGCAAAGGAAACGGTCAGAGCAGCCACATTACCTGTCGACAGGGCGGCCAGGTTCGCCGTGATCGTGGTGCCGATGTTGGCTCCGATCGTATAGGGAAAAACCTGGTAGATGGTCAATACGCCCGCCCCCACCAGTGGAACGACGAGAGATGTCGTGACCGAACTGCTCTGCACGGTGAAGGTCAGGACAGCACCAAACAGGAACCCGCGTAGGGCGGTCTTGAAGATGTAGGTGTCGAAAAAGGCTTCGATCCGTTCCAGCACCAGTGAGCGCAGCAGCTTGACGATCGAATAGAGCATGAAGAAGGTAATTCCCACACTCAGCAGCAGCATCAGCCACGGGCTGTGAAAGACTACGGATTCCAGCAATTCCACAACCGGCTTCACCACGTACTGAAGAGGATCTGCCACTTTCAATCCACCCACCGATTCAAATCCGCCCGCGAGTTTGTGACTCAACCCGGAGATGAGTCCGGTGAGCAGTTCGAGCGGAAGGAGAATGAGAACAGCAAGGACGTTAAAGAAATCGTGTACGGTGCCGACGGCGAAGGCACGGCGGAATTCGTTCCTGCGGGTGATGTGACCCAGCGACACTATAGTATTGGTGACTGTTGTGCCGATATTGGCTCCCATGATCATGGGGATGGCACCCTCGATCGAAATGGCTCCTCCCGCCACCATGCCTACGATAATCGAGGTAGTAGTGGAGGAACTCTGTACCAGGGCGGTGGAAAGAATCCCTATAAAGAGGCCGGTAAAGGGATTGGAAGTGGTGAGAAGGATCCTCTCGGCGATATCCCCACCGAACAGATTGAACGCCGCGCCGATCCCCTTGATACCCACCAGGAAGAGGTAGAGACTTACAGCGATGCCGAGCCCCTTGAGCAGGTTCTTCTGGCCTTCGCTCAACTGCATTTAGGGGATCTCTTCAACCGATACAGATTCCTGTTGGAGTTCACCTCTATGCAATAAAGGTATGCCGGTCAGTGCAAGTGAAGATCACGCACCGGTGGCACGGAAGAAAGAAGAAGGCAGGTAATGGAAAACGATATCAGCCGGTTTCTTCCTCCCGCATCGCTTCCAGCATCAGATCCAAAGCCACCTGGTAATGATAGCGGTAGGCAATGACCAGGCCCTGCAGCTCCTCGGCGGTGAGCTCCGAGTCATCCCTGCGGAACTCCATGAGCATCAGCATGAGCGTGGCCAGCCCGGAGGCCTGCACCATGATGGAGAGCGTTGTGGCGTCCAGACTGAGGCGATCCAAAGAATCCTCCGGAGCATGGGGTTGTGTCCATCCGGAGTCTCCGGACGGACATCGGGAACGCGGACCCGAATCGGAGGGATAATGATTATACACCTACATGAAGGAAGGTGTCGCCTTCAGTCTACAGGTAGAGAACCTTACCCTTCTAGTGTCCCAAGTCAGAAGTGGAACCGATCTTAGACAAAAAGCCGGCGGGTGCCGCATGACACTCACCGGCTTTTCTGTTTCCGCGCGGTGCTTATAAACGACGTAGAGTTCAGCCAAGCGGTGGAGGTGGCGGAGGAGGCGTAGCAGGATGTACCTGGTCGGTACGCCGGTTGCGCAGCCTCATCAACATACTTCTCCAGTCAAGACCATGGGGAAGCTCCCCCGCCTGGGCAGTGGGGGGGATAGACCGGCCACCGCGCCATCTCTGAATACCTTGTCGGAGCATGTTCCGGCCGGCAGCCGGAGGTATCCTCGAGAGACCACGGCGCTGTGTTCCGCGACCACGACCCCACAAGCTCTGACCGCCACGCCCCGGTCGGGAAAAGCCTCGGTGTCCGGAAGTAGGCCTACGACTGCGGCCCATCCGGTCACGCATAAAGAGGAATGTCCCCAGCCGGCGAGCCCCTGAACGTAGTGTTGCCCGCTGCTCTTCAGTCAACGTCTCCTCGTAGGCCTTCCGGTTCCTCATAGTCTGGATGCGGCTGGCGTTCTCCAGCTCGGAGACCCTGTTCATAGCCCGCTGGAGAGCATTCAGGTCGGGATCCTGCTGGGCCATCATACTCTGAACCTCGGCGCGGGCCTTGATCAATTCCGCGCGCGCCTCGGCAGCTTCGGCCCGTTGCCGCTCCTGCAGCTCCTCCAATTGTGCCTTCTGTGCGTCGGTAAGGTTCAATCTGTCCTGCCGGCCTCGCTCGGTTTGAGAGAGGGCCGCCGTCTGGGTTGTTGCCACGAGCAGCACGGCGCCGGCCAGGGTAAAAATTCCGCGTCTCATCTTCCTTTCCTCTCCTCCAGGGTGCGAGAAGCTCCCTATCCTTTTTCGTTCACCTATTCGACCCCGCAGACTCCTCAAAGTGTGTGTGCTATCTGCGGCGGGACTCGGGCGGCCGCTTGCGGACCGGAGCATGTCAGCTCTCAGGGAGAAGCGGAGAAGGAAGGGATTGTAGAGGAGGAGGTGGTGATGATGATGGAGGAGACGGTGATGATGATGGAGGAGACGGTGATGATGATAGTGGAGACGGTGATGATGATGGTGGAGATAGTGGCGGCGGTGGTGGATAGACGGGGTAGAGTATGCGGAAGGTCGTTTCCCGGTAAATCCGGTCGCCGGTCAGCGTGTCTTCGATGCTGATCCTCAAGCGGTAGAAGTCCTCAGGATGTCCCTCCATACTCAGTGCTATTCTGTGCACGACATCGGGGCGAAGGCTGCGGTAGGTGCTGGTGAGCGAGACGGCCGGCGTGCGCCTCCCACTCGAAGGCAGCCCCGTGACCGAAGCTTGTATCTGTTGTGGGAACACGCGCGCCTTCTGTTCCGGGAACACCTCATAAGTAAGATCGTAGGTAGAAATCCCTTCCCCATCACGGGCCAGGTTGTAGACCTCGAAATAGACAATAAAGGGACGGTCCAGGTCAAATATCCCTCCCGGCTGAGGCAAGTAGATTAAACCTTCATCCAGCAAGTGGTTCTCCGACGGTCCAAGGCTGTCGGTAGTGGCCAGTACCACGTCGCTCATGGCCAGCGTCGAACCCGAGAAGTCTC
>JAUVWC010000089.1 GCA_030604325.1 Candidatus Zixiibacteriota bacterium
ATCGAGTCGAAACCCTCGGCAGGGCCGTCGTAGCCAGCGACCGCCTCTCCCGATCTTGAACTTTTTTCTGGCTTATTCATGGCGGTAGTTAATCCTCTGTACTGGCAGATGGACCGGAATCTCTGTCGAGCTTCTGCAGATAAGGTTCCAGCTGCTCGGCCACATACTTGGCGATCATGTCAGCTTCGAGGTTGACCCGTCCGCCCACCTGAAGCCGCCCAAGCGTAGTAACTTCCAATGTATGGGGTATCAGCGCCACTGAGAAGGTTTCCTCGGCGACATCTACAAGCGTCAGGCTGACTCCCTCGACGGTGACAGATCCCTTCGGGACCAGGTAGCGCATCAGCTCCGGCGGCGCCGAATACCAGTGTATCACCTCGCCCTCGGCCAGCGGCCGGGTTTCATAGGCGGCAGGAGGCCCCTCCAGGCGATGGCCCACCCCATCCACGTGCCCGAAAACAAGGTGGCCGCCCAGACCATCCTGAAGGGTGAGAGAGAGTTCAAGATTGACGCCGCCCCCCTCCACGAGGCCGTCCAGGCTCGTCATGCGCATGGTTTCGGGGATAGCCTCCACACTGAAAGCATCATCGCCGACATTGACAACCGTCAAACAGACTCCGGCCACACTGACCGAGTCCCCGATCGTCAGACGCTCGGCGATCTGCCTCGAACCGATTGTGAAACGGACGGCTTCCGTTTTACTCTCAATTTTCTGTACGGTCCCGACGGTTTCGACTATCCCGCTGAACATGGATACAATTCCTCCTGCTAAGACTCTAGGGGGAACGCACTGACCAGGAGATCCATTCCCACCTGCGTGGTATGCATCTCTCCCAGGCTAAGGGGTGATGAGAGACCGAGATGCAGAACCCCTCTGCCTGCACCCATCACTTTCGGAGCAATCCAGATCTGCCAGAAATCGATGACATCGGCAGCAACTAATGAAGAAAGGAGTATTCCACCTCCTTCCACCAGCACGCTGTCGATTCCTTCCGCAGCCAGCGCCGAGAGCATGGCTCCCGGTTGGAGCCCGCCCTCACTACGGGTTGTCACCGGGAGGAGCCGGCCGCCGGCCTCTCTTATTGCATCCGCTTTGGGACCATCAATCTGTTCGGCTGCCGTCAGGATGAGTACGTCCCCACCCGGCTTGGAGAGTACCCTTGCCGCGGGGGGAGTGCGCAGACGCCCATCCGCAATGACCCGAAGAGGCTGTCGCGGCAAAAGCTCGCCATCAGGGGCGCGTGCACTCAAGCGGGGGTTGTCGGCCAACACCGTCCCACTTCCCACCATGACCGCATCCACCTCAGAACGATGCCGCCCTACATGCTCGCTGGCTCTCTCGCCGGTTACGGCAAGGGTGGCTGGCCCGTACAGTGCAGTCCGACCATCCAGTGTCCTGGCGATTTTGACCATCACCTTGGGCCTCTCTTCTGCCGCCGCCAGAAAATGCCGCGCGTTCAGTCGCCGGGCGGCCTCACGCTCGACATTTTCGACCACCTCCACCCCGGCGGCACGAAGCCGTGCCAGCCCGCGCCCGCTGACACAGCGTGCCGGATCTACACAGGGCACTACGACCCGCTTGATGCCCGACCGGATAATGGCTTCACTACAGGGGGGCGTACGGCCGTGATGGTCGCACGGCTCGAGACTGACATAGATTGTCCCCCCCCGCCCACGGTCACCCGCCTGTTCCAGAGCGATTACTTCGGCGTGCGGAGCGCCGGGACGCAGGTGGTATCCCTCACCCACGACCTGTTCCCCGGAGACCACCACTGCGCCGACAGCCGGATTGGGGGGCGTGGACCACCGTCCCCTTACGGCCAGGGCCAGTGCCCGCTGCATGAAATGGGCGTGACGGGCGTCAGCTACGGATGCCGAAGAGCTGCCACAACTCATAGGAATTATAAGATGCGCACACTATCCAGTGGTTACAACCTGTGCCTTTACTAAGTGCACCGCTCCGTAATTACGGTGATGTATCGAGAGCGCCGAGGCGTCCGGCCAGCAAGGCACCAGGAGGGATAGCGGAAGCGAAGATTATACCGGCTACTCGTATCTGAGTGCTTCAACAGGATCGAGCCTGGCGGCCTTCATCGCAGGATAGACACCGAAGCCGATACCGATTCCGCTGCATACCAGGAGCGCCGCCAGTAATGCCCAGAGAGGTACGGCCGCCGGCAGTGGGGTAACAAAACCCACGAATAGTCCGAGACCGACGCCAAGCAGCGCCCCGATTGCACCACCGATCCCGCTCAGCACCACTGCCTCCACCAGAAACTGTGTGATTATGTCGCGCCGTCGGGCACCTACCGCCTTGCGGATACCAATCTCGCGTGTTCGTTCGGTGACCGACACCAGCATGATGTTCATGATCCCGATACCACCCACCAGAAGACTGATACTCGCAATACTAACCATTGTCAGGCTGACCCCTAACATTATCAACACCACCACCTGCTGAATTAAATCGGAAGTGATTACTTCGAAGTTATTCGGTCTTCCCGGCGGCACACCCCGCCGCTTGCGCAGCACGGCGATTGTTTCGTCAATGGCCAACTGCACCTGGCCCGGACGCGCCATTGCCGACAACGCAATTCGGCTGCGCCGTCCCCAATACTTGCGAAACGACGAGATCGGGATAAGCACCATATTGTCCTGGCTGAACCCTAGAAACCCGCCTTGCCTCTCTAACGTTCCGACGACACGATAGCGGTGGCCGTCAATCCGTATCTCCCGGCCAAGGGGATCAACGTTCTCGAAGAGCTTCTCCACAATGTCAGCGCCCAGAATAACCACGTTCCGTCGATTGGTTTCATCGATAAGTGAGAGAAAACGCCCCGAGTCCAGATCGAATCCCTGAAGTCGATGCCAATACTGGTCGGCTCCGTTGATCAAGACGTTAGGATTGGTCTTCTCGCCCCTGTAGCGGACTTCAGCTCCCAAGTGCACGGTGTAAGCAGAAACGAACAGTACGGAAGGAGCGTGCTTCTCCACAGCCCTTTTATCTTCGAGGGTGAGGTCCTCCCAATCCCGCCGGAGGAAGCGATCGAGTATCCAGGTATCTACGACGGGGTTCGTCTGGATGTAGAAGTTGTCGCTACCAACCTGGCTAAATACAGCTGATACATACCGGTCCAATCCCTCAATAAGACTGCTCATCCCCACCACGGCCAGCACCCCGATGATTATGCCCAGACTGGTCAAAAAGGAGCGCAGCGGATTTGCCAGAATTGAGAAGGTAGCCAGACGTCCTGTTTCCCGAATCCCAAGTGGCATCAGTGTTACCTATTCATAACGAAGGGCATCCACTGGATCGAGGCCCGCTGCTTTTACAGCGGGGTAGAGCCCGAAGAAGAGTCCCACCGACGTACTGAATGTCAGGCCGAGTACAATGGCCCATACGGGTGCAGCGGCCGGTAGCGGCGTAGCGGCGGCCATAGCGAAGGCGATACCGAGCCCCAGAGCCATACCGATTACCCCCCCCACCCCGCTGACAACCAAAGATTCTACCAGGAACTGCCACAAAATATCACGGCGCTTGGCCCCAACGCTCTTACGGATCCCGATCTCACGGGTGCGCTCGGTGACGGAGACGAGCATGATGTTCATGATCCCGACTCCGCCTACTAGCAGCGAGAGGCTGGCCACCCCCACTAGCACGGCAAAGAGTCCCATCGTGAGACCGCGAAAGAGGTCCACCAGCATCTGCTGCCGGTTCAATGCAAAATCGTCCTCTGCTCCGGGTGTAATTTTTCTGATCCGGCGCATGATACCCCTCGCCTCATCCTCTACCAGGGAGATAACATCTGTGCTGGAGGCTAGAAGCGCGGTCCTGATCGATCGGCGTGTCCCAAAGCGTTTCATTAGCGTTTCCAGGGGGATTATCGCCTTATTATCCTGGCTCCTTCCGAAGATGCTGCCCCGCTCCGGCAGCACCCCGATCACGGTAAATGCGTGCCCGCCTATGCGGACCCGATGGCCTACGGCATTCCTGCCCTCGAATAGGCTTGACCAGATCCCGAACCCCAGAATGACCACCTGCCGCCGCTCACGTGCCTCGATATCTGTGAAGAAACGGCCAACAGGTGGATCGAGCCCGTGAACGATCCTCCCCTGCGGACTGTGTCCCTCAACATCCACGCCGCGGGCCGTTCGCTCCTGCCATTTGATGGTAGTGCGGGTACTTACGGAGTTGGAGGCTGCAGTCGGCAGTGTAACAAGATCCGCGAGCTGCTGGGCCTGTTTCAAGGTTATATTTTTACGGTTCCTTTGTTTAAAGTAGTCCATAATGTCGGACCACTGGTATTTATCCACGTGCACCACATTCGTCCCGAGGCCAGCCACCTGGGACTGAAATGTTCTATCGAGCCCCTGGATGAGGCTGATGATGGAGATCACCGCCGTAACCCCCACCACGATTCCTAGCGTAGTGAGTGTAGTTCTAAGCAGGTTGGCGCGCAGCGCGCGAAACGCGGCCCGTATACTTTCGCGCAATTCAACAACGAAACGTGGTATCACCATCGGCCAGCCGCGGTTGAGAGGAACTAGTCTGAGACGGTACTTAAACTCCGGCGAGTATCCACATATTCGTCCGACCCGATCAAGCCATCCAGGATGCGGACTATGCGGGTGGCGTGTTCCGCTATGTACTGCTCGTGGGTGACCAGGATGATCGCGTTTCCTGCGGCATAGAGTGTTTCTAAAACGGTCAAGATCTCCTCACCGGTGGTGGTGTCCAGATTACCGGTAGGTTCGTCCGCCAGGATAATGGACGGGTTGTTGACCAGAGCCCTGGCGATGGCCACCCGCTGGCGCTGTCCGCCTGACAGCTCATTGGGACGGTGGTCCACCCGATCCCCCAAACCCACCGACTCCAAGGCCTCCAAGGCACGCCTGCGGCGCTCGTGAGCTGGTGTACCGCTGTAGATAAGCGGCAGCTCGACGTTGTGAAGTGCATCGGCACGGGGAAGTAGATTGAAGGTCTGAAAGACGAAACCTATCCTCTGGTTGCGAATCTCGGCGAGTTCGTCGTCGGACATCCTCTCCACCGGCTCACCCTCGAAGTGGTAGGTACCCTCGGTAGGGGTGTCGAGGCACCCGATAAGGTTCATGAGGGTAGACTTGCCCGATCCCGACGGCCCCATAATCGCTACATACTCGTTGATCTTGATCTCCAAGTCCACGCCGCGCAGGGCACGCACGACCTGTGTCCCCATCTCGTAGTCCTTGGTTATCCCCTTCAGCTGGATTATCGGCGTTACCATGTCAATCAGTTCTCCCTGCCAAAATTCGCCACCACTGGCGGCGATCCCTGTTGATTATTCGGATTCACCCCCGCCCTCTTCCCTCAGTAATGATTCTGTAACCTTTACCCGGTCTCCATCCTTCAACGTCCTGCTCAGTAGACGGAATGGTCCGGTTACCACTCGCTCTCCCTCCCGGAGACCGGAGCGTATCTCGATGTAGGTGGTACCGGAGATCCCGGATTCCACCTCCCTCAGTTCCACCCTTCTATCGTCGGTCACGACGAATACGACCACCACATACTCCTCGTCTTCGGTGGCGCTCCGGGAAAGGTCCGATTCACCCTTCTGTCTATTCGACACCGCCAGATCCTCATACCGGCGGGCTGTCAGTGCTTGAATGGGTATGTACAGTACATCCTCATGCGTGTCGGTAATGATGTCCACGGTAGCCGACATCCCTGGTCGGAGGTGAGGGTTGGCATCGAGCAACTCTACTTTCACCGCAAAATTGGTGACTTCCATCTGGGTGCCCAGCCCCCGTGTCGTGCCCGCATTGGCGATCTCAGTCACTCTCCCGCCCAGCAGAGTATCGGGCAGGGCGTCTACTTCGACCTCCGCCTCCTGACCCACCATCACCGACACCACATCGGTCTCATCCACATCCACATCCACCTCCATCCGGCTCAGGTCGGAAACGGCCATAAGCTGGGTCCCCATCATCATCTGAGTGCCGAGCACCATTTCCCCCTCCTCCACTACGAGGGCGGTAACCGTGCCCGGCATCGGAGCCCGGATGGTCGTCCGTGACAGGTCATTACGGGTCTGTTCGAGGGCGGCTTCGGCCGATGACACCTGAGCCAGGGCGGCATTGTAGCGGGCCTGGGTGGCATCGAAGCCGTTCTGGGCGTCACGGAGCATCCGGTCCGAGGTCAGGTTCTGCTCCGCCAGAGCTTTCTGCTCATTCAGTGTGTCTTCC
>JAUVWC010000225.1 GCA_030604325.1 Candidatus Zixiibacteriota bacterium
CTTATCCTCAGGCACATTGGTGAAATATTTCTTGATCGGGTCGTCCGTGCTGAGCCTGCCCATCATCTCCAGCTTCAAAATGGCCGCTCCGGTGAATTGCTTGGTGATCGACCCGATGGTGAAAACGGTGGAGGGCCTCACCGGGTGGTTCTGTTCCCGGTCTGCGAGTCCGTAGCCCCTCTGCAGAAGAATTGTTCCCTCCTTGGCGACGATGACTGCACCCGAGAATCCAACTCCCTCGAGACGGGTCATATACTCGTCCAGCTTTGCCCCCATTTCCCCGAAGACTACCGGGTTCTCTTGTGCAAGTGCGGGGAGGGAGAGGGAAACCAGTGCGATGAGGATGAGCGTGTTAATCACGTAATGATTTGGTTTGGATGGCCGACGGCGGACCCCAAAACTCATATCTGAGCCTCCAGGTCAAAATTGCGAATGTGTATTAAGTACACCGTTCCGCAATTACGCTGGCATTCAAGCGCCGATGTATTGTGCCTTGCTGGCCGGATGCCTCGGCCCTCTCGATACATCACCGTAATTACGGAGCGGTGCACTAAGTACAGTTCCTGACCGGGATCAATCCGGAACGGGATATTACTATTAAACTGCAGTTTTCCAAGAAATGATGCAGGAGATTGTACGGTGGCAATACTGTATAGGGATGCGGGAGACCATCTACGAGGATAGTCCAATAGTGTGGAGAGCCACCCGGATACTATCATAGAAGTGATGATTTCTTTTCGAGGGAGGCCTGATTCTGAAGACGTCAAAGGAGAGCAGGAATAAGCCGATCCAGTTCGCCTTCCAGGTGATGCTCAAGCCGCGGGGGCCGGTCTGTAATCTGGGTTGCAGCTACTGCTACTATCTCTCCAAGGAGAGGCTCTACCCTGGCAGCGATTTCCGTATGAGCGAGGAGCTGCTGGAAGAGTACACCTGCCAGTACATCGAATCTCAGCGGGTACCGGAGGTGACCTTCACCTGGCAGGGGGGCGAGCCTCTGTTGATGGGACTGGATTTCTTCAGGCGAGCAGTGGAACTGCAGCAGAAGTACCGCAAGCCGGGCATGAACGTGTTCAACACGCTTCAGACCAACGGTATCCCTCTGGACGATGCCTGGTGCCGCTTCTTCCGGGAGCATGGTTTTCTGATTGGGATCAGCCTGGACGGTCCGCGCCAGCTGCACGATGCCTACCGGGCAGACAAGGCGGATCAGCCGACATTTGACAGAGTCATGACGGGTGTGGAGCTGCTCAACAGGCACGGCGTGGAATTCAACATCCTGGCCTGTATTCATGCGGCGAATGCCGATCATCCCCTGGAGGTCTACCGCTTCCTGCGCAATGAGGTCGGAGCCCAGTTCATCCAGTTCATTCCCGTGGTGGAACGCGACAACGAGACCGGTTTCCAGGAGGGGGACAAAGTTACCGACCGCTCGGTGGGCCCCGGGCAGTACGGGGAGTTCCTCATCGGTGTCTTCGACGAATGGGTGCGCCGTGATGTCGGCACCATCTTCGTGCAGATCTTCGATACATCGCTGGCCGGCTGGGTGAGCCATCGGCCGGGGTTGTGTATCTTTGAAGAGACCTGCGGGGCCGCCCTGGTCATGGAGCATAACGGCGACCTCTACTCGTGCGATCACTTCGTGGAACCCAGCCACATGCTGGGTAATATCCTGGAAACCCCGCTGGCTGATATGACCCGCTCGGCCCGGCAGCAGCACTTCGGGTTGCAGAAGAGGGAAGCGCTGCCCCGCTACTGCATGAAGTGCGACGTGCGCTTCGTCTGCAACGGCGGCTGTCCCAAGAACCGGTTCGCAAAAACACCCGACGGGGAGGATGGACTGAACTACCTGTGTGAGGGATATCATGCCTTTTTCAAGCACATAGATAAACCGATGAGGTTCATGGAAGCGGAGCTGCAGGCCGGGCGGCCACCGGCCAACATCATGTCGTGGTTAAGGTCTTCTTGACGGAGAACCAGATGCCCAAGATGAAGAGATTCGATCGTCGCGATTTCCTAAATGCCCTGGGAGTGGGGGTAACAGCAGTGGCAGTACCGGGGCTGCTGGGCACACTGCAGGGCTGCGCTGGCGGCCGCAACAGAGGGAAGCTCAACTTCGTGTTCATCCTCATCGACGACATGGGCTGGACCGACGCCGCCTGTTACGGAAGCGAGCTCTACGAGACCCCCAACATAGACAGGCTTGCCAGCGAAGGTGTGCGGTTCACCGATGCCTATGCCGCCTGCCCGGTCTGTTCGCCTACCCGCGCCAGCATTCTGACTGGTAAATACCCCGCCCGGCTGAACATTACCGACTGGATCGGAGGCAGCCAGAAAGGGATGCTCCTGCCGGCTGAGTACGAACACCAGATGCCGCTCGAAGAGTTCACAATCGCCGAAGCCTTCAAGGAGGTCGGCTATGCCACCTGCTTCATCGGCAAATGGCATCTGGGCGACGACCCTCGATTCTTCCCCGAGAACCAGGGTTTCGATCTGAACGTCGCGGGCCATGGCGCGGGACACCCCGCTTCCTACTTCTATCCCTATAAAAACAGGGGTGGGGCCAATCCCTACTGGGATGTACCGGGTCTGGAGGATGGCGAAGAAGGGGAATACCTGACCGACCGGCTTACCGGGGAGGCGCTGAAGTTTCTCGACGAGTATGGGAAGAGACCTTTCCTTCTCTACCTCTCTCACTATGCGGTGCATACGCCGATACAATCGAAGGAATACCTGACCGAACGCTACCGGACCAAGGTGACCGGCCTTCCCCCCCGCCAAGGGCCAACCCACATCCCCGAAAGCGGCTACGGTATCACCAAGCAGTTCCAGGATAACCCCGCCTACGCCGGGATGATCCACAGTACAGATGAGAGCGTGGGACGGGTGATGAGGAAGCTGGAGGAGCTGGGGGTAGCCGAGAACACCGTCGTCATTTTCATGTCGGACAACGGCGGGCTGAGTACGCTGGCCCGGAGTAGGAATTCACCGACGGCCAACGTGCCGCTGAGAGCTGGTAAGGGCTGGCTGTACGAGGGCGGTATACGGGAGCCGATGATCGTGTGGTGGCCCGGGGTGGTAAAAGCAGGAAGCGTGTGTCGCGAGCCTGTCATCAGCACAGATTTCTATCCCACGATGCTGGAGATGGCAGGGCTGGATCCCGTGCCGGAGCAACATATGGACGGCAAAAGCCTGGTCCCCCTGCTGCACGGAGGAAACAGCCTGAATCGGGAGGCGATATACTGGCATTTCCCCCATTACCACGGCTCCGGCAACAGACCATCTGGAGCCGTTCGGGCCGGGGACTACAAGCTGGTGGAGTGGTTCGAGAACGGTCGCGTCGAACTCTACAA
>JAUVWC010000186.1 GCA_030604325.1 Candidatus Zixiibacteriota bacterium
CAACCCCCACACGAAGAAGGTCATCGGCTTCAATGCCCTGGGGGCAGCTCCCACCGGAGCGAGGCCCGAATTTTTCAAAGAGAAGGGATTGAATTATCCACCCAGTTCCGGCCCCCTGGCGGCGGTGACACCGGGCACACCCGGGGGATTGATGGTCATGCTGGACGAGTACGGATCGATGAGCCTCAAAGATGTGCTGACTCCGGCCATCGAGATGGCTGATGGATATCCGATCGAGAGCTCGATGGCCAATGGGATAGAGCGCCAGAAACGCCAGCTCATGCGGTGGCCCTACTCGAAAGAGGTCTTTTTCCCCCATCTGGGTGAGGAACGGGAAGCGCCCTATCCCGGCGAGATCTTCCGCCAGGCTGATCTGAAGAACACACTGGAGAAGATGGTCGAGGCCGAACAGGAGGCCCTGGCCCGGGGGGCGAGCCGCAAGGAGGCCATCTACGCCGCCTACGACCGTTTCTACAAGGGGGACATCGCCCGCGAGTTCGCCCGCGGCTGCCAGGAGCAGGGCGGGCTCATCACCATGGAGGATCTGGCCAACTGGCAGGTCTATCTGGAAGAGCCGGTGATGACCACCTACAAGGGGATCGAAGTATACAAGCTCACCTCATGGGTGCAGGGACCGGTGCTGCTGCAGATGCTCAACATGTTGGAGAACCTCGACCTGCAGGGAATGGGTTTCAACAGCGCCGAGTATATCCACACCATCTACCAGGTCATGAACCTGGCCTACGCCGACCGTGATTTCTACTACGGTGACCCCTACTTCCCGCCGGAGGAACCACTCGAGGGCCTGCTGTCGAAGGAATATGCCAGGGCACGGCTCGAGCAGATCAACCGGGCGCGCAACGACATCGAGGCCAGGCCGGGTGATCCTTACCCGTATGAGGGGAAGACCAATCCCTTCCTCCATCTGCTGGAGCAGTGGACGAACGTTCCACCGGGTGAACTGACCGACTGGGACGGAGCAGAGTGGGACGAATTCGAGGAGGACTTCCAGGCCGGTACTACCTCCATCCAGAGCTGTGACGAGGAGGGCTGGGTAGTTTCGGTGACCCCGAGCGGCGGCTGGATGCCGGCCTGTCTCGCCGGCCGCACCGGCGTCGGCATGAGCCAGCGCATGCAGAGCTTCGTGCTCGACGAGGGGATGAATCCCTTTAACGTGGTCGAGCCGGGCAAGCGGCCCCGCGCCACCCTCACGCCCAGCATCGCCCTCAAGGATGGAAGGCCTTTCCTATCCTTCGCCATCCAGGGGGGAGACACACAGGATCAGAACTGTCTGCAGTTCTTCCTCGATGTGGTCGAGTTCGGCATGAACGTCCAGCAGGCCTGCGAGGCGCCCAACATCGTCAGCTACCAGATGCAGAGCTCATTCGGCTCCCACGCGGCCAACCCCGGCCGTCTCCGCCTCAACTCGGTAGCTGCCGACTCGGTGCGCGCGAAGCTGGCAGATATGGGATACGAGCTCCGGTTCAGCGGCAAGACCTCGGGCCCGATGAACGCCATCTTCTTCGACTGGAAACACGGCACGTTCTGGGGCGGGTCGAGCAACTACGGCGACGACTACGGGATCGCCTGGTAGCCAATCCCTGGATATTGCCGCCGCTGCGCGTCAGAACTACAATCCCGCTGAATCCAGTTCGGTCAGCAGTTCCCTCTCGAGGGTCTCCTCCTGACCGTCCCTGAAGCCGACGTGATGCTGCTTGATGCGACTGTCCCTGCCGATAATGAAGGTATTCGGGTAATACGCAGTGTTGAACTTCTCTTTCACAAATTCGCGATCCGCCGCAGCGAAAATGAAGGTCAGCCCGTTCTCCTCGATGAACTTATCGGCCCCTTCGCGGTCGTCGTTGATCTCCACGGCGATGATCTGCAGGTCATCATACTTCTTGCTGAGTTTCTCGTAGATCTTCTGGACGTGTGGCAACTCCACACGGCATCCCCCTCACGTGGAGTACCAGAAGGCCAGCAATGTGACCTTGTTTTCGAGATCGGCCTGGGTGATCGTCTTCCCGTCATAAGTGGTGAGGCTGAACTCGCTTACACGTGAACCGACTTCGCCGGTTTGCTGGGTATCGACTGCCGCGCCCTGGCTGGCCGTCAGGAAGGAAACCACAAGCAGGCCGGCAAACAAAAGCCGGGTTGTCCGAATTCTATTCACAATCGTTCCTCCTCGATTCTCATTAAACATCTTCCATGGCTGAAGAATAATTAATAAGTAAGTAATCCTCAATAAAAGTGAGCGTTCTTCATACTGCGGTTATACGGCTAATCGATGAGCGGAGTTGCTTCTCCCTGTCGCTTGATGATTGATATGGCTTCCCGAAGGTTGGCGGTAGCGGGTTGCTATATGCAGGAGTTTTACTGTTCAATTCTACAACTACCTGAATTTGCCTAACAAGGTCATCGGCCATGATCCGCTTTGGAATCGTTGGGTTCGGACTGCACGCGGTGAAGCGATTGATGCCGGGTTTTGCCCAGTCGGAGAATTGTACCGTGACGGCCATCTCACGGCTCGATCCGGAAAAAGCCCGTCAGTCTGCGGATCAGTTTGGCATTCCGCTGGCATTCGATGCGATTGCCGAGCTGTGCGGTTCCAATCAGGTGGATGCCGTTTTTGTGGCCTCTCCCGATGCCCTGCACCTGCCGGACGTACTGCAGGCGATCGAGTATGGGAAACCGGTGCTGTGTGAAAAGCCGATGGCCATGAACAGTGAGGAGGCGCGCCGGATGGTGACGGCGGCCCGTGATGCCGGCGTGCTGCTCGGGGTGGCCCAGGTCTTCCGTTTCGAGCAGAGCACGCGACGGTTTCGCGAGCGGATCACAGCGGGCGACATCGGCTGTCCCCTGCTGGCCCGGGCCGAGTTCTGCTACGAAGGTCTCAGCCATCCTCGGAGATGGGTTAACGATCCGGAGCTGGCCTGCGGCGGGCCGATAGCCGATGTGGGAGTGCACTGTATCGATACCCTGCGTTTCGTGCTGCAGGACGAGGCAATGAAAGTCAGCACCCTGGCGTTCGATGACGAGGCCTCCCAACCCTTCGAGTGTGCCGCGTTTCTTACCCTCGACTTCGCCCGGGGAACGCTGGCCAGCATCGCCGTCTCCACCCGGACGGAATACCGGACAGTGCTGGAGATCGTCGGCGACGAGGGCACTCTCACCGACTACGACGGCCTGAACGTGGAACGCCCCCTCACAATTGAATACCGCCGTGGAACTTCGTCCGATGTGCTCGACCGCCAGGAAGTATCCAACCAACTGGCATATGCGCTGCAGGTGGATGCGTTCGCTGCCGCCATCGAAAAGGGCGGGGAGTTCGAGATCCCCGGTGAGGAAGGACTCCGCAACCAGCTGATTCTGGATACTGCCTACCTCAGCATGAGAACCGGGTGCACCGAGTCCGTTCCCACGGACTGAATCTGAACAGCGCTGAAGCCGCGGGTACCTGAATGTAAGTTCTCCCGGTGGCTTATCTGATTCGAGTCAGTAGAGCTTCCGCGATCTGTCCCGCCGCCTCCGGGATATCCTTTCTCATACTTCTATCCAGAACCGATCCAATATCCCCGCCCCAGCCGTTCTGCCAGGAAAGGCCGGTGATTATCTGGGAGGTATGGGTGCTGATCAGACGCACGGTCACCGTCTGAGGTGTGCCGTCCCAGCTCATCAGTGATTTCACTACGAGCAGCGCATCGACGCCATCAGTGCGGAGGGCCTCGTGGCCTTCGGGGCTGTTGATGTGGAATTCACTTACCCCGGTGCGGCTGGCGAGCAGGCTGGTTTGATCAGCGTCGAGGACATTTAGACCGCTGTTGTAGAGTTCCATTGCGATCTCGTCAGCCAGAATTCCACCGCGAGGATCGATGGCGACACAGCGCGCCGGCGGCCCGGTATAGGCGGTGTGGATGGTTTCGATCAGCTGGGCACTGGAACAACCGGCCAGGAGAAGGACGAGGGCGAG
>JAUVWC010000270.1 GCA_030604325.1 Candidatus Zixiibacteriota bacterium
CTCCGGATTCTGGAAGACGAGGCGGAGGTAGGGATAAACGTAGTCAAGTGGGATCACACGCTTGAGCCGGAGCTGGCACAGAAGACCCGGGAAGCAAGCAAGGCGAAAGATGCTGAGAGGGGACGGCGCCGACCGGCCCGGCAGCAGCAAGAACAGGAGGAGGAGCAGGAAGAGGAGCAAGAAGAGGAGAAAACCTTCGAAGAGTGGATGACCTGGTACATCTATCCCGGCACCTACTCGCTGGAAGTCGTACGTGGCGAGCTCACAGAGAAGGTAACATTCAAGGTAGTCGAGCAGCGGCAGACAGCTCAGAGACGTCCCCCCTTCTCTCCCTGAGATCACAGGTCTCGATACTTCAGGCCTCTACCCAACAGGAGCCCGCCGGGCCACCAGCCCGGCGGGTCTTTTTTCTTGTTTACCTCGCCAGCAGCACTCCCAGATAGAATGCACGCCCGCGGCTGCCGTAGCCCCAGACCCACTGCGGGCTCTCATCGGTCAGGTTCCTGACACGGAGGCGAACGGTGATATTGGGGTTCAGCTCGCAGGAGATCTCACCGTCGGCCAACGTGACAGGTCTAAGATGCTTGCGCTCCGACCAGACCAGGTCGATCCGTTTCCCCACATGGCGCAATCGCAGGCCCCAGCTCCACCGGGACAGAGGTCGGTAGCTGATACTCAGGGTTGCAGTCCGCTCGGGCCGTCGCGGCAGAGGCTCACCGGTGTACTCATCCCGTGCTTCCATCACGGTCAGACTCCCGTCCAGGCCAAGACTGCCGGTCAGCGCCAACCGCGCCTGAGCCTCCCACCCTTCGAGGTGGACCCGGCTTCTGTTCTCATAGCGGGAGATCGAGGTAACCGGATCGAAAACGAAGTCTATGAGGTCCTCGATTTCCTGCCGGTAGAAGCATAGCGAGGCACTGCCCCGTCCCAACAGGAAGGCTTCCACGCCCGCGTCCCAGGCCAGAGATTTCTCCGCCTCGAGGTCCTCACTGCCATAGTCGGGGCTGAAACGCTGGTAAAGACTCGGAGCTCTGAATCCTGTTCCGATCGACGCACGCAGGCGGATCCCGGCCACCGGCGCAACCGCTGCTACCCTATAGGTGGGCTGGCTGCCGTAATCGGAGTAGTCGTCAATACGTCCCCCCACCGTAAGGGCAAGAGACCCGAGGCTGAGCTGATCCTGCAGGTAGAGGGCCCAGGCCGACTGGTTGCTCTCCGGTACCACGCTACTGGAAGTTAAGCCGCCACCTTCATAGGTGTAGCGGCTGCTGCCGCTCTGGCGATCGAAGACGATCCCGGCGGCGAGCCGTTGACTACCCGCCACCACATTATGATGCCACTCCAGGCTCCGGGTGAGACCCCGGTAGTCGCTGTCGATATGCTCATCAGGGTGGTCCTCGTCAGGGGGATTAATTCCCCAGCGGTGAATCCGGCTGGCACCGATGAGCAGGCGCTGCTCCCACCCCTCACGCAGGTTGATGCGGAAGGATACGGTTCCCGTCAGGTCTGCCCTCCATCCCTTACCGTTGGGATCGTCGCCGGAGGGACCCCCGGATTCATCTACATCAAACCGGGAGCGGCCAGCCCGCAGGGTGACGTCCAGACGGCCGGCTCCCATAGCCCGCTGGAGCCTCAGGGCCCCCGACCACATGCTCCAGCTGTCAGTTTCGTGGTTCCCGTCCTTCTCGTCCGCGGTCGAAATATCACCGAGCTGACGGCGGGAGACCTCAACACGGACTGCCGTGCCGAGCAGTTTTCCAGAGATACCCGTGGTGGCATTGAGCGTATGATAGCTCCCTGCCTCCACACTCAAATGGGCGTCAGCCTCCCCGGATGCTGCCCGGGTGATGATGTGAATCACCCCGGCGATGGCCTTGGAACCATACAGCGTGCTCTGTGGACCCTTTATGATTTCTACCCGCTCAATGGCATCTACAGAAATTGTGCTCCAGTCAAATGCACCACCAGGACTTATCGGATCGTTGACCGTCACTCCATCAATCAGAACGAGAAGGTGTTCGCCCTTCGCTCCCCGGAGGAAGAGCGTTCCCGTGCCACCGGCCACACCAGCACGGGCGATGGCAACCCCCGGAACCATAGCCAGGGCTTCGAGGAGCGTGGCCGTGCCCGAGTCCCGCAGCTCCTGGCCGGTTACGACTTCCACCGAAGAACCAATCCGGCTCACCTCGGTGGCGGTACGGGTAGCGGTTACCACGATCGGGTCCAGAATGTACCTGGGTGGCTCCTGCGGGGTGGCCGAGCTGATGGATCCCACACCCCCCGTGAGGAGCCCGACGATCAGCAGAAATGCAGTGAGTTTCATAGAACCTCCTACGGACGTGCTAAAAAAAAATCCCACCGTCCACAGGGATGGGATCGGTGGGAGACGTGCCGGAGGAGGCCCTCCACCACCGCCAACCCCCGCGGGTCTGTGTGGATTGGCTCTTCAGCAGGTCTCCTGGCTCCCGGATCGTCCTTGCACCGCACCTTCCCAGACGGGCCGCCGGCCCCGACCGTCCGGTCGGGCCGACCCTCCCGCCCAGTGGCAAATGCCCCACATGTTGCGACTTCGACGCCAACATCGTGGAGGGCTGCGGTGTTCGTCCCCGGTTACAGTGGCGGGGGCCGCGCCGGTTTTGCACCGGCTTCCCACTTGGATCCCCTTGGAGGGATCGCCGACGAGCCTATGTAACAATGCTATCGCGCAGCCTACATATCAGTACAGAGAAGTACAACATGTTTCGGCGCCCATCCCACAGGGCATGCGGCGAGCACTATAAACGCGGGGAGATCCAAAACGTCAGATGATGTGGGTAATGCCCGTTGACTATCTAACAGCCTCAAACTAGTATTTGCGCCGAACTCTGATCGGAGGGCTGCGCCACATGGCCAGGTACTGGCAATCGGTGACTTTCAAC
>JAUVWC010000011.1 GCA_030604325.1 Candidatus Zixiibacteriota bacterium
CGATGAATAAGGTCGTTATCCCTACCAGTCCGAGCAGCAATGTGAGACCGGTGGTAAGCAGGTTGAGCAGGGCCTCGAACTCGTTGAAATCGAAGATCATCAGCGCTTCTTCATCAGTAGGGTCGTAATGATGCCTCTTGGCCATCGCCGTGCGCAGCTGTGTGACCAGCTCGGACGACCGGGTCTTGTCGGTCGGCGTAAGGAAAAGGATATCGACGCTGCGCCCGTCACCCCACAGTTCCTGCATGGTGCTCATGGGGATGAGGATCGTCTCGTCGTGGCGGCTGTTGATCTGGGAGGTCTGTCCCTCTTTGTCCCGTGCCACTCCGACAACGGTGAAGGTCACTCCCCCGAGGCGGAACACCTCACCGGCCGCCTCGGCCTCCTCACCGAACAGCTCGCTGCGCACCCGGTCCCCTATGAACGCGAAACGGCGCCCCTCCGCAATGTCACGGTCGCTGATGAAACGGCCCTGGGCCACGTGCCAATTGCCCTGTTCCTTCCTTTCCGGCAGAACTCCCCTGGTGGCGTAGCTGCGGGTATCGAGTTCAGATGTGCACTCCAGATTCCGCATGACAACTGGTGTTATTTCTTCTGCTAATGGGATATTTACCTGGAGATACTCGATATCATCCAGTTCGGGGATAACCCGCGTACCCGCCTGGATTTGGGGAGTGCGTATGGAGGTGAATCCCGGAATGGCGATCACCATGTGGCTTCCGATTTGGCTCATACCCTCGGAGAGAATTTTACGGGCGCCCAGGCCCCATCCCAGCAGGATCATGATGGCCACGATCCCCCAGGCGATGCCGAACAGGGTCATGAAGCTGCGCAGACGGTTATCGCGCAGGTTCTGGATCGATTGCCGTGCTATCTCAACCGCTTGCATGGCTACGGCTCTACTTGCTCACCTGAAAGGTTTCTCAGCTCTCGGGGATGATGACGACATCGCCCTCCGACAGACCTTCCACTATCTCGGTCTTGATGCCGTCGGAGATGCCCACCGTTACAGGGATACGGCGATAGCCTTCTTCCAGGGTTTCGTCCCTGATCTGAACGAAGACCTCCTCCTCCTCGTAGATAAGGGCGGCTTCGGGAAGGGAGAGGACGTTCAACCGCTCTTCGAGGATCAGTTCGGCGTCGGCGGACATGCCGGCCAGCAGCAGCTCCTGGTTTTCGTCGATGCGCGCATGGACCTCGAACCGGACCACGTTGGCTTCTTCCACACCCAGTGGGGAGATGAGCTCGACCACCCCGGCGAAGATGCTGTCGGGATAGCTGACCACGTTGATGCGGGCGGGCATGCCGGTATGCACTCTGGCGATATCGGCCTCATCCACATCTCCCTCGAAGTGCATGGCGGTATCGTCGGCGATAACCATCAGTACCGTCCCCCCGAAGGCAGATGATATGGGGATGACCGCCGCCCCCGGGTCGGTGTCGCGTGAGAGTACGATTCCGGCGATAGGCGCCCGGATGGTCAGGCTCCCGATGACTTCGCCGGTCTCACGGTCCACGAGCCGCTGTTCTTCTTTAGTAAGGGTGAATTCACCGGCCAGGATACTTTCCCCGGACCCGCGTTCAAGAACCTTCAAACGGGCGATCGCCGAGACAAACCGTACCCGCCCGGCCTGAAAACTGGCGCGGGCGTTTTCATAGTCCTCGGAAGAGGAGAGATTCTGATCCCGCAGGGCCTGGATACGCTCGAACATCTTCTCTATCTGGATTTTGGCTTCATAAGCCAGCTGGGCTTCGTTGCGTGCCTGCAGTAGTTCCGTCGGGGTGGCCCCCGGCACGACTTCCAGCAGCCGCTGGCCGACCGTAACCCGGTCGCCCTGCTCTACGAAAAAGCGGCTTACCAGACCGCCGACGCGCGATTTGATATCCGCACGGTAACGCGGCTCGATTTTCCCGGTGGCGATAACCGTCCGGTATATATCGGCACGCTCCACCGTGACCGTGCGCAGCTCCTCCTCCTCACCCCCTCCCATGAAAGACTGCAGTCCCAGCCACCCCAGGACGAGGATAACCAGTACGACAACCACCCTTATTATCCAGCGCTTCATATTCGGTTCCACCCTTTGAAGTAGAAGAGACGTTAGTCAGCCAGCGTGCGGCACCCCATCATTACAAAGGTTCATATGTAAGAATACTGATCGGCAACGTGTATTGTTGCGTCGTCAATAATTTGCCTTACGGCCCTATTGGGATCAGCTGCCTCCTTCCTTTGATCGGTCCACCGGAATGATCGGATCAAGGTTCATCCGCCGCAGCCGCTGGTTGAAGGCGGCCAGGTCGGCATCGAGTATCCGCTGCAGTCTGTCGAGCTGGACCTGCAGCTGGGCGGAGAGATCGGCGAAGACCTCGTAGGCCTGGTCGGTCGGCCGGTAATCCCCCGTCAGCACAACTCCGAGCAGGGCGGCGATCTTGTTGTTCAGCTTGATGGGGAAGTTGAGCGGATCCTGGCCGCTGCGGTTGCGGACCTGGTAGATCTCCGCTTCCGGTACGCTCAGCTTCTCCTTCAGGGCCGCGCCGGCGCGGGCGAGACTCCGGTTGTTACCCGATTCCTCCACGGCCTTGTCTATCTTCTCCACAATATCGCGGATCATGTAGACGGCGTCGTTGGCGTCGTTGGTGCGGTCCCGGATGCGCATGGCCAGGTCGAATTGGGCCTGGAGGTCGGCATCGCTCGATCCGCTGCGCGGATCTGCCATCCAACGGATAGTCTTTGTCTGGATGAAGTTGTCTGCGATCAGACGGACAGTGTAAAGGCCGGGAGGGGCTGCAATCGGCCTCGGTCCAGCTGCCCACATGATCATCCCCTCAAAGCCGCGGAAGGAGGGGTACTGCAGATAAGCCGAAACGCGGTGCATGCCCGCCTCGGTGGGGATGTTGGAGCCGCGGCGCTCCTCGGCACCCTCCTCGGCGCTCTCCATGGTCATGAAAACTTCACCGCTTTCATCCATGAATTCGAGGGTCACTTTCTCGGCGGCATTCATCAGGTAGTAGGCGAGGACCACTCCGCTCATAGGATTCTCGCCCACTTCATCTCCCTCGCGGCCGCTGCCGCCCCAGCGGATACGGTAGGCATCCTTCGGTGGGAAGAAATAGAAATTTGCGGTCTGCGGGTTGTCCGCCAGATCGTGCAGGGGAGTGATGTCGTCCAGTACCCAGAAGGAGCGGCCATGGGTGGCGACGACGATGTCGTCATCCTTCACCGCCAGGTCGTGGATGGGCACCAGCGGCAGGTTCAGCTGCAGCGGCTGCCACGACCCGCCACCGTTGAAGCTGACGAATACGCCCATCTCCGTGCCGGCGTAGAGCAAGCCCTTCTTGTTTGGGTCCTCCCTGACTACCCGTACGAAGGTTGTGTTGGAGATACCGGCGATGATCTTCGTCCACGTTCCCCCATAATCATGGGTACGGAATATGTGGGGAGTGAAATCGTCGTTCTCGTGGTTGTCCACGGCCAACCAGGCGGTGCCGGGGTCGTGAGGGGAGGCCTCGATCATGCTGCACAGACCCCATTGCGGCATCCCCTCCGGGGTGATGTTCTTCCATGAGGCGCCGCCGTCGGTGGTGATGTGCACTAGTCCATCGTCGGAGCCGGCCCAGATCAGCCCCGGGGTGATGGGGGATTCCGAGATCGTGAAGATGGTGGCGTAGTACTCCACGCTGGTATTGTCCTTGGTGATCGACCCGCCTGATGGTCCTAGGGTTTTCGGATCGTTGCGGGTCAGGTCGGGGCTGATCCGCTTCCATGTCTCCCCGCCATTAGTAGTCTTGAGCAGGTACTGGGAGCAGGTGTAGAGGAGGTCGGGATCGTGGGGGGAGAAGATGATGGGGAAAGTCCACTGGAAACGGAGCTTGGCGTCTTCCACGCCGTGGCCCATCGGGTTGTCGGGCCAGGCGTTGACGTTGCGGGCCATGCCCGTACGGTGGTCGAGCCTAACCAGCAACCCGCCGTAACTGCCCCCGAAGACTATCTCAGGATCATCCGGCTTCGGAGCTATGTATCCGCTCTCACCGCCGGCGGTTGATGTCCAGTCGTCGAAGCCGATGCCGGTGCCCTGGGTTCTGCTCGCTATCCGCGCAGTGCTGTTATCCTGCTGGGCGCCGTAGATGCGGTAGGGGAAGTGGTTGTCGGTAGTGACGTGGTAGAACTGGGCGGTGGGGATGTCCTGCTCAGTCCAGCTCTCGCCGCCGTCGAAGGAAACATTTGCACCCCCATCGTTCGAGTTGATCATGATCTGAGGATCGTCGGGGTTCAGCCACAGGTCGTGGTTGTCACCGTGCGGGACCCGGATGGTATCGTAGCTCTCCCCGCCGTCGGTCGATTTGTAGAAGCCGGTGTTGAGGACGTAGACGGTGTTAAGGTCCTTCGTGTCGGCGTAGATGCGGGTGTAGTACCATGCCCGCTGGCGGAAGCGGCGGTCGCCGCTGAGCAGCGTCCAGGTCGCCCCCGCGTCGTCGGAGCGGAAGATGCCGCCCTCCTCGGCCTCCACGATGGCCCACACCCGGTTCGCATCTACCGGTGAGACGGCAACACCGATCTTGCCGATAGTGCCCTCGGGGAGCCCGGGATTTCTGGTAAGCTCGGTCCAGCTGGCCCCCCCGTCGGTGGTCTTGAACAGCTTCGAGTCGGGACCGCCGCTATTGAGGGAGTAAGGCGTGCGCCACGCCTCCCAGGTGGCGGCGTAGAAGACGTCGGGATCTCCGGTGAGCATGGAGATATCGACCGCTCCCGCCCGGTCGCTGATATAGAGGATCTTTTGCCACGTTTGCCCGCCGTCGGTTGTTTTGTAAAGTCCCCTCTCCTGGTTGGATCCGTAGATGTGACCCAGGGCGGCAACGTAGGCGATATCGGGATTGGTGGGATGTATGCGGATGCGGGCGATGAACTGGGTTTCCTTCAATCCCATATGGGTCCAAGTCTGTCCGCCGTCAGCCGTCTTGTAGACCCCGTCACCGTGGGAGATATTGCCCCGGATCTGCGTCTCCCCCATGCCGACGTAGACGATGTCGGGATCGGACTCGCTCATGGCGATGGCACCCACCGAGCCGGTGCCGAAGAAGCCGTCGGAGACGTTCTCCCAGTCCACGCCGCCGTTGGTGGTTTTCCATACCCCGCCGCCTGTAGCCCCGAAGTAGTACTCATCGGTGCGCGTCCGCGATCCGGCCACCGCGGTGGAACGCCCACCCCGGTAGGGGCCGATGGAGCGCCACTGCAGGCCGGCGTAGAGCGCGGGATCGGGGCTCTGGGCACGGGCCGCTGGTGGTCCCGCGAAGAGGGGGACCAGGAGCAGGCAGAGGGCTGCGGGCAGGTAGCGGACGGAGGGACGGGGCGCGAGTTTCATGACAAGTCTCCACAATGCGGGTGCGAGCGGAGCAGTGAGCGAAAGTGGACGCGGGGGGGGGATCCCACCCTCTACGTCCTCTGGGAGCTATAGCACTATGAAGTACAGGGAAACAAGCAGTATAGGAAGGGATTAGACCGCTTCCACTCCCTTGATCTCCGGGATGGCCTGCTTGAGTCTGGATTCGATACCCATCTTGAGGGTCATGGTGGACATGGGGCAGCCGGCGCAGGCACCGGTGAGATGGAGCAGCACTGTGCCCTCTTCGAGGCCGACCAGCTCCACGTCCCCGCCGTCCATCTGAAGCGCCGGGCGCAAGGTATCGAGAACCTCCTGAATCTTCTGCAGCAGAGGGTCTTTGCTGCTTTCCTGCTGCTCCATATCGTCCTCCATAGCCGGTGTCGGATTGGGGGGCGGTTGAACCTTAATGTTGGCAGTGTGAAATCACAGCCAAGGTACCGGGGGCCGACGGCAAGTCAACGGCAAAGCCCCTTCCGCGTGTTTCATAAATATTAGGAGTTCTAACTAAAATATCGCTTTAATCGTTCTACTTGTCAAAGATTCATGCAGCGGTAACACTATTAAGCGTATGGATCCGCAACGGCCGAGCATACTGGTTGTAGACGACGAGCCTAGTATCACTGATGTCGTCCACGAGTACCTGAGCACTCTGGGATACGATTGTACCTCTACCAGCGATCCGGAGGAGGCCCTACGGCGCCTTCGGGAGAGCACCTTCGATCTGGTAATCACTGACCTTAATATGGGTCAGTTGAGTGGCATGGATGTTCTCAAGGCTGCCAGGGGTACGGATGCATCCGACACCATGGTAGTGTTGATGACCGCCTATCCCACCGTCGAAAACGCCATCGAAGCACTCATGAGCGGTGCGGATAACTACATTCTCAAACCCCTCTCACTGGAAACTCTCAAGCATGTAGTGGAGGGCAGTCTCGAAAAGCAGCGCCTGGCCCGGGAGAATGTGAGCCTGAAAGAGAGCCTGGCGCTCTATCGGGCAAGCGAGGCACTCGAAGCGCCGCTGGAGCTTCCCGAGTACCTGAATATGGTGCTGGAAGTGGCGCTGGGTGAGCTGGAGGGGCAGGCAGCACAGCTGGTTCTCCTGGAGGGAGATGCCACCGAGCGGAGAGTGCTGCAGCAGATTCGCCGTGATCCTTCGGGAGGAACGCTGAAGCTGACTGAGGAGGAAATGCTCCGGCTGGCCGGGGAGCTGGCCGAAGAGAGCGGAGCGATGACAACCACCGACATCGGCGATCACGGCCCGCTGCTCGTACTTCCCCTCAGAGCGGGCGGAGATGTGGTCGGATTGCTGGCGGTGCACCGCAGGCAGGGTGAAGCGGCCTTCACCCCGGCCCAGACAAAGGCTTTGTCGATCATCGGATCCGGTGCTGCCGTGGCCATCAAGAACGCCCGCCTATACAACTCGCTGCAGGAACAGTACCTGGGCGCTATTCGTGCCCTAGTGGCGGCGGTGGAAGCGAAGGATCCCTACACCAGCGGTCACAGCGAGAAGGTCGGCCAGTACGGCCAGATGCTCGCCCATGAAGTTGGGGCCGACCAGGAGATCATAGAGGGAATGCGGGTTGTCGGGCTGTTGCACGACGCCGGTAAGATCGGAGTGCAGGAATCAATTCTGTTGAAGAAGGGAAACCTGACCAAGGAGGAGTATAAACATATCAAGGATCATGTGAACATGAGCATGCGCATCATCAAGCCGCTTCCTCTACCCGATGTTGTCCCCCGCGCTATCTCCGAACACCATGAGCGGCTAGACGGAAGCGGTTACCCCAAAGGTCTTTCAGGAGAGGAGATCTCCCTCTCCGGACGCATCATCGCCATCGTGGATGTCTGGGATGCCATAACCAGCGACCGCATATACCGAACGCGCATGAACAGGCAGGAAGCCTTGGACACCCTCGACGACCTTGCCATCGACAAGCTGGACAGGGAGCTGACGGAGATCTTCAAGAACGTCGTCCCGGCATCGTAATCTCTGGTTAGTGACTTTAACAAGCTATTACCGATGACTAAGACTAGTAAGAAGGAGCGGGGGCGCCTGGATCCCGGACCTGTCCGCCCCGGGGAGTATGTGGGGCGGGTGCCGATACAGGTCCGCTACGCTGAAACGGATGCGCAGGCGGTCGTTTATCACTCCAACTTCCTCATTTACTTCGAGGTCGGGCGCACGGAGTGGATAAAGGAAACCGGCATTCCCTACACCGCGCTCGAAGAACAGGGGTATGCGCTGTTTATCGCGGAAAGCCATCTCCGGTTCCTGAAGCCTGCCACCTATGATGATAGGCTTATTGTAGAGACCCGTCTTGCCGAATTGAGGACTCGTTCCTGTACTTTTTACTACCGAGTACTGCATGAGGGGAAGGAGGAGTCGATGGTGGAAGGGTGGACGGCGATGGTGTGTCTCGGTAAGAACCGTCGCGTGGCGCCGATACCCTCCGAGCTGGCGGAGGCGATGCGCAGCATCGCCGCTCTTTAGTTATATTACGCTGTTCTGTTCCGACCAAAATTCAGACCTGTGATAAGTATGCCGTGGTTGAAACTCTGGAACTGACAGGCGTTCGGGTTCATAACCTCAAGAACCTGCATGTGAGAATACCCCATCATCGATTAGTAGTAATCACCGGACCATCAGGCTCGGGTAAGTCGAGCCTCGCTTTCGATACCATCTATACCGAGGGGCAGCGCCGCTATACAGAATCGCTGAATCCTTACGTACGCCAGTTCCTGGAACGGATGGAGAAACCCGAGCTGGACACGGCATCAGGGATTACGCCGGCGGTCGCGGTCGGCCGCCGGCCCCCACCGCGCAGCAGCCGGTCCACAGTGGCGACAATGACCGAGGTGGCTGATGTTCTGCGCCTGCTGTATAGCCGCCTGGGCGTTGTGCTCTGCCCGGAATGCGGGGAACCGATCCGGCCCGATCCCCCCGGCCGTGTTGCGGAGCTGATCAGGGCGGGACTGGATGTGGGGCGGTCTCCGGTCCTGGTTTTGGCACCGTTGCCCGCCGCGGGCTCGATTGCCGAGGCGTCCGCCAGACTGCGTGCTCTCCTGAAGGCAGGCTATCTGAGGGTTTCGACGAGTGAGGGGATCGTGCGGTTGGATGCTTCATCTAATGAAATGGAAGAGGTGGCCGGGCAGATGAGTGCCGGTCAATCTGTTTGGGAACACCCGGCGCTGGTGATCGATCGGCTCACCGCCTCCGCTCCGCGGAGCCGGGTTCGGGAGGCGGCCGAGAATGCCTACAGGGAGGGAGGGGGCCACCTGGTTCTGGAGTATGCCGACGGCAGCAGGGAGCTGTTTGCAGAAGATTATATCTGCTCCAGGTGTCTCATAGAAGCTCCCGAACCCCGGCCGCAGCTTTTTTCCTTCAATAGCCCTTATGGCGCCTGCCCGGCTTGCGAGGGATTCGGGGCCCTCATCGCCTACCTTCCGGAACTGGTCGTGCCCGATCCCACCAGAACGTTGGGGGAGGGAGCCGTCGAACCGTGGAACAAACCGGCCTATCGGCACTGGCAGAAGCGTCTGCTGGAAGCGGCCCCCGCCGCCGGCTTGCACCTGGATGTGCCGTGGGAAGATCTGAACCAGGCAGAGCAGGAACTCGTATGGGAAGGCCATGGGCGCTTCAAGGGAGTCAATGGCTTCTTCCGGAAGCTTGAGTCGAAGAAGTACAAGGTGCACGTACGGGTGTTCATGGCGCGCTACCGCTCCTATATCACCTGCCCACAGTGCAGCGGTACCCGGCTCAGAGCCGAGGCACGATGGGTGGTTCTCGGAGGAGAGGATCTGGGCACCCTGCTTTCCCGCAGCGTTTCGGAGGTGCGGCGATGGCTCGGCTCCTTGGAGCTGTCCGGGGAACGGGCGGAGGTTTACGCCCCGATCTTGAAGGAGGCGGAGTCACGGCTGGCATACCTGGAGGAGGTAGGAGTCGGGTACCTGACCCTCGACAGGCTCTCGCGAACCCTTTCGGGCGGGGAATCACAACGGATTGCCCTGGCCTCCATGCTCGGTGCAGCGCTGGTCGATACTACCTACATCCTCGACGAGCCCAGCGTGGGGCTTCATCCACGGGATGTGGGTCGGCTCATCAGGATCGTCAAACGCCTCCGCGATCGGGGCAATACCGTCATCGTGGTGGAACACGACCGGGATTTCGTGGAAGCGGCCGATCTGATTGTGGATCTGGGACCGGCAGGCGGCTACCGGGGGGGTGAGATCGTCTACCAGGGGGCCGTTCATGGGCTGTTGACGGAAGCCGATACGGCCACAAGCCGCTACCTGCAGGGGAGAACCGGACCCCTGCGTCCGCCGCGGCGCCGCCAGCCCCGCCAGGGATGGCTGCGGCTGCAGGGTGTGGCGGAGCACAACCTGAAGGGGATCGACGTGGAGATACCACGCGGCCTGTTCATCAGTATCACCGGTGTATCCGGCTCAGGTAAATCGACACTGGTCTATGACGTTCTCAAACCCTCAGTGGAGCTGGCCCTTGGGCTGGAGCCTGTTCGCAGACCGGGCAAACACAGCTCTCTGGAAGGATACGAGGGGCTGGGAGGTCTGGAGAGCCTCGACCAGGGGCCGCTTACTGCCAACAGGCGCAGCAATCCGGCGACCTACATCAAGGCGTGGGATGGGATCCGGAAGGAATTTGCCGATACCGAAGCGGCGAAACGGAGAGGGCTGAGTGCCAGTGCCTTCTCCTTCAATGTCAGGGGAGGACGCTGCCCCGAGTGTAAGGGGGAGGGGACTGTTAGCGTAGACATGCAGTTTATGGCCGACGTCACTCTGCGCTGTGAGCACTGCAACGGGAAGCGCTTTACTCGACGGGTGCTGGAAGTACGGTATCGAGGCAAGACTATTGCTGATATTCTGGACCTGACGGTGGATAACGCGGTAAAGTTCTTTGGAGCACATCGAGGAGTAGTCCGGGTGTTAAAGTCTCTTCAACAGGTGGGACTTGGCTATCTTCGGCTCGGACAGCCGGCACCTACCCTGTCCGCCGGTGAATCCCAGCGGCTTAAGCTCGCTATTCACCTGAGGCGGCGGCCGGGTAAGCCAATACTCTATCTCTTCGATGAACCCACTACGGGATTGCACGGTACGGAGGTGGGGAGGTTAGTGGATTGTATGGAGGGGCTGGTGGAGCAGGGACA
>JAUVWC010000278.1 GCA_030604325.1 Candidatus Zixiibacteriota bacterium
CCTCCGGCGAACACGCCGTCGTTGCGTGCGACGAGCGCGGTGGTGAATCCCTGCTTCCGATAGGCTTCCAGACCTTCGGATGCGGGATCAAACCGGTCGGAGGCGAGACGGTGCGCTATGTTGGCCGCATCCTCGCGCTCCTGCAGCTGCGCTCTGGCCAGCCCTGCCTGGGAGAAAGCGTCGATGAAGCCGGGATAGACGGTCAGACCCTCCCCGTCGATTTCGACCGCATCGGCAGGGGGCGTTACGTCACGGCCGATGGCTTCGATGAGGCCGTTGCGCAGGACGATGGTGCCCTTCTCGATTACCGGTCCCGAGACCGGCACCAGCCGGGCGCCACTGATGGCGTAGACGCGTCCCTCGGTCTGCCCGGCGGCATGAGAGGGTGGGGTCAGACACGCAACCACCAGGGATAGAGCCAGGATCTTCCCGCATCTTCGGTTCGGGGGTCGATCCCGGCGGGCTACGAGTCTCGGCATTGAGACATCCTCCTTGAGAAGCTTTGACAACGTTATCCAGCCGCGTGCGGCGGCGGGATGGCTGAGCGGTCGTGCCCCGCGATAGTCTCCGCGGCGACATGAACTGTAGACTAAGTCATGTGAAGAGATTCGAACCTAAACGGGGGGTGATGCTGCTGTCAACCTCGCCGCTGCGTTCTCTCTCCCGTTATTTTAGTCCCGGTTTGCCGTGGTTGGCAGTCGCTCCTATCTTGTTTCGGGACTCACAGGTGTCCAGGGTGGGATACTGGATCGGGTGGACTGAACGGCTCGTTCTTATCCTATTTAGTGAGCAGATGAGGGATAGAAAAAAAATAAAACGCCACCGGAGGGGTTTAGGTCGCAGGCGTCGAGCAAAGCCGGAGCTGGAAGCCCACTACCAGAGCGAGCTGGTGGATTATATCAGCGCCAACGGTCACCGGCTTGTCGTCGGCGATCTGTCGATCCACCTCGCCAAGGAGTTTGGTTTCTGCTATGGGGTGGACCGGGCGGTGGAGTATGCGTACGAGACGCTTAAGAGTTTTCCCGAAAGACGTGTATGGCTGGTAGGGGAGATCATCCACAATCCCCATGTAAATGAGAAGATGCTCGAGATGGGCATCCAATTTCTGTTCGGCAGGTATGGGGACGGGTTGGGATATGATGCGGTTTCCAGGGAAGATGTGGTCATCCTGCCCGCCTTCGGCCTTCCCATGGAAGATATGGAGCGCCTGCACAGAGTTGGCTGTGACCTGGTGGATACCACCTGCGGCTCGGTTATTATGGTCTGGAAAAACGTGCAGAGTTATGCGCAGGAAGGTTTCACCAGTGTCATCCACGGTAAGTTCTATCATGAGGAGACGATGGCCACCGCCAGCCGCGCCACCGACAGCGGGGGCCACTACCTCATTCTGCTCGATCTGGAAGAGACGATGCTGGTGTGCGACTACATACGCGGGGCGGGAATGGACCAGGAGAGTTTCCTAGAGCGGTTTGAAATGGCAGTATCCCCCGGATTCGACCCGGACGCACATCTGGAGCGGCTGGGGCTGGCCAATCAGACCACCATGCTCATGAGTGAATCCCTCCAGGTGGCCGAAGCACTCCGCCGGGCAATGGTGGATCGCTATGGTGAAAAGCAAACCAGTGAACGCTTCCGAAATTTTGAGACTATCTGCAGTGCCACCCAGGAAAGGCAGGATGCCATCCTCGAGCTCCTCGAGCAGCCGCTGGACATCATGCTGGTTATCGGCGGTTACAATTCCAGCAATACCAATAATCTTGCCCATATCGCGGGCCGCAAGGTGACTACCTATCACATCGACAGTGCAAAAGGCATACTCCCGGACAACGTGATCGACTACAAGCCGGTCGGTGCCAAGGATCCTGTTACCAAGGAAGGATGGCTCACATCGGGACCGCTGAGGATCGGGATTACGGCGGGGGCTTCCACACCCAATAACGAAATCGGAGCTGCCATCCTGCATATACTGGAAGCGCTCGAGCTGCAGCTACCGGAGGAGGTGGCGGCCCCAATATAGGGAGGACGCCTATCCTGATTCGTGCGCAGGCTCCTCACCCAGCTGTAACGACCACCGGGTGAAGAAAGAACCGAAGAGCTGCTCGAGGCGCGCGGCGTTTACCGAGGCATCCTCACCCTTCTCAAAGAGATCAACTGCCTTCCAGAGCACGTCTACATTGTACTGATAGGCCGTGCGCTCGTTCGGCGGGATCTCCAGGACTTTGGCCTGCAGCCACTTCGCCCGGTCGTACCACTTGACCGCCCCGCCCTTCAGGTGGTCCCGCCGGACCACCGCCCGTATCTTGAATGGATTCTTATCGGATGTCGTTCGAGTCATAGACTCAAACTAGTTGCCGGTCATCCTCCACTCAAGGCTATCACGCGTTACAGATATTCTTGATCTTGTACGGCAGTGCCTGTTTCCGGTGCGGAAACGCGCTGGTGGGATTGTGGTATCTTCAGACAAACGCTAACCCAACTGAGAGCGAGGCGGAACGATGGGCGCGCACTTTCAAAGCTGGATGGTTGACCTGAAGGCCGAATTCGGTCACGAGGATATCACGGGCCGGGTGGCGGGGCTGGTGGCTGACTCGGGTGTCACCACGGGTACCGTGACCTTAGGGATGGCCGGATCAACCGGTGCCATCACTACCATCGAGTACGAATCGGGAGCTCTGCAGGATCTGCGCCGAGCTATAGATGGGATTGCGCCGGCCAATGATGACTACGCTCACAACGCCCGGTGGGGCGACGGCAACGGC
>JAUVWC010000134.1 GCA_030604325.1 Candidatus Zixiibacteriota bacterium
CTGATGCGTGAGAATGCAGAACTCACGTTCTGGATTGCCCGCCAGCCATCCCGTCGACCGATCGCGGTCAGTGTATCTATGGCATTATTCCAGGTAAGCGCGCGCCTGAGGGAACCCTTTGAGGACGAGCGTCTTCCCTTATAAATAAATGCCTATTTAAGAGATAACGGGGGCTGGATCGAGATGTTAGAAGAAGGGTCCGCCTCGATCGGATAGAACAAACCGCAGAGTCTGGCTGCATCGGGCGCGGACCGGCTTTCCGTCGACTTTTGCCGGTTCGTAGCGCCATTGCTTGATGGCCTGTTCCGCCGCCTCGTTAAAGATCTTGCTTGGCGTAGAGTAGGCCGCCTCCACTTCTTCCACCTTCCCATCCGTTCCAATTACCACATAGAGGGTTACCGTACCCTCTACCCCGGCCCGACGGGCGATATCCGGGTAGGCGAGTTGGGTCGAGTGCACCAGCCGTGGTGGAGTGTCCCAGCTGGTGTGGATGCGGTCGTCGGTCTGGCCCTCCTGTTCGTTCTGCAGGGAGGGGGTTGGGTGGGGAGTGGAATCGGGTGCATTGACGGTAAGAACGGCGAACAGGGCATCCCCATTCGGCAGGTCCTGGCCGAATACCAGCGAGCGCCCCGGAGTTAACTGCAGTGAAATCTGGAAAACCTGCTCATCTTCCCGCTGGACTCTAACTTCCATCATGAGCTGGCCGTCCCGGGTAGAGGCGCTCAGCGTGCCGTCAAATGCGCCTGCTGAATAGGAAACGCCACCCTGATCAGGGCTCAGCTGGTACCGGTAACCGCCACTTTTAGCCCGGACCAGCTGGAGCAGATATGGGGCTTGGCTGACCAATTCGAGGTCGGCGTAGTTGGGGTATCGGCGCCGGATTCGGTCGATGGCTTTGACCGCGCTATCTACTGCTTCGTTGATGACGGCGGTGGGATGGTGGCCGTCAAGCGGGGGCAGGAGCACGCGTGCTTCACCCTGCCGGGCATGGATCACATAGAGACGAATACGGTTGAGGGTGAAGGATGGATTGCGCTCCGGCGGTCCCTCGGGCAGCGGGCTCGATGGGGAGGAACGCGCCAGGGTGGGTGATGTACCCATCAGCAGGAGAACGAGAAACACCACTCCGGTGAACCGGTCGAAGATATTCGACGGGAAGCGCCGGCTCATTGCGGATCCTCCCTGTTGGCGGAGTCATCCGTGCTCGTCCCCAGCCACATGTAGAGCGTGCCATCCTCATCATCCTCGGCTTCCACCGCTACTGTGGCGTCTTCTCCCTTAACCGAAGCCGCGGTGATTGATATACCCGGTGCAACCGCCAGCGGCGTTTCACCGGCAGGGGTATTGTGATCGACCGACCAGGCAACACCCACAAGCATGGCCAGTCCTATAACGGCACAAAACAACCGTATGCCCCGGCGGTCGCTGCCGTTGGAATCATTCACGGAGTTGCGCCCCCTGGCAATAGAGAGACGATTGCGAACGGTCTCCCACCGGCCCTCAAAGAAGGAGGGTGTTTCCTGTGTCAGCGCATAGTGCAGGGCCTTGTCCACCCGGGAGATGCGGCGCCGGTGGGCGCGGCAGGCCGGGCACTCGGACAGGTGGCGCGAGACAAGGGGAAGAGACAGGGCGTCTTCGCCCAGCTGGCCCAGCGTGCGCTGGACGTAGCGGCAGCCGAAGGTCAGGCCCTGTCGGGATTGCAGGCGGTGGCTGTGCGGGCTCATGACCGCCACCCATCCCATCTGTTGCGGAGTGTCTTGCGTGCTTGGTGCAGGTGCACCCGCACCGTACCCTCCGAACAGCCGAGTATCCCCGCAACCTCTGAGGTACTCATGCCATGTACTACTTTAAGAACCAGACAGAGCCGCTGGTGGTGAGTGAGGCTGCGCAGGACCTCTGCGAGACGGCTCTCGATCTCCCGGGCGATAGCCTGGCCGTCGGTGGGAGGTGCGTAGCCGGAGACCGGAACGTGTACCTGGAGGCGCTGGCGGGCACGCAAGCGGCGCTTCTGGTCGAGGGCGTAGTTGGTGGCTACGCGGAGGAGCCAGGTTGAGAACTTACTGTCACGGGCGAATTCTGGGAGGTGCTCATAGGCCCGCACAAAGGCTTCCTGGGTGACATCAACCGCGTCGTCGTGGCTATGTGTAATGCGGCGCACCACGCTGTAAACCATCGACCAGTGACGTTCGACCAGAACGCGGTAGGCATCGGGGCGGTTATCCAGGCAGCGCTGGATCAGCTCATTGTCGGTGAGCTGGGGTTTCCCTTCTGGGGAGCTGGTATGTCGTCTGGTCCTAGCCATGGTACCTAATGCTTAGACGGGCTGCCGCCGGGCAGTGTTTAGCCTCATAAAAGTGTCCCGAATCCCTGCTACAGTATCCCGCCATCTGTGTCATCGTGCAATCATCCGCGCTTGCTCAGACCTGCTCGCTAGTGCACCGCTCCGTAATTACGGTTACGTATCGAGAGTGCTGAGGCGTCCGGCCAGCAAGGCACGAGGAGGAGGAATAGCGGTGGCTATTGCAACGACGAGCAACGCAGCTGGCCGGAATGCATCGGCGCTCGAATGCAATCGTAATTGCGGAACGGTGTATCTAGTTTAATAACCATCGGATCATTGTTGGTTTAATACCCATCGGATCACTTTGGGTTCCTGTTATCGCAGAGCGGGGAGCGACCTCATTATGGCCCGGAAGAAACGGCCGTTTGCCGGAGAGACCGGCCAGGAGCGGACGGAACACGCCCGCGGGATTGCCCGCCGCCTGAGCGAGCGCCATCCCGACGCAAAGATCGCTCTTCACCATCTCTCCCCTTTGGAGCTTATGGTGGCGACGATTCTCTCCGCCCAGTGCACCGATGAACAGGTGAACATGGTAACCCCCGAGCTCTTCAAACGGTTTCAGTCCGCCAGGGAGTATGCGGTAGCGGACTACGGTGAACTCGAAGAGATGATCCGACCCACCGGATTCTACCGCCAGAAGACAAAGTCGATCCAGGAGGCCTGCCGCGCTCTGGTGGATGAGTACGGGGGAGAGGTCCCCCGCGAGATGGACGCACTGACGTCGCTGCCCGGGATAGGGCGGAAGACCGCCAATGTAATCCGGGGTGGTGCCTGGGGACTGCCCGGTATAACCGTAGATACACAAGTGAAGCGATTGAGCCACCGGCTGGGCTTGACCGACCAGACCGATCCGGTGAAGATCGAGTACGAGCTCAACGATCTGCTGCCCGAGGAGATCTGGCTGGAATTCTCCAACGCCATGATCTTCCACGGCCGCCGCGTGTGCAACGCCCGCAGGCCCGATTGCCCCGGCTGCACGCTGAACGATCTCTGCCGCTACTACCTCGAGGAATACAACCATGGCGAAACGGTTGGCTGAATCCACCTATCTGGTCCTGGTCCGCCACGCGGAAACGGACTGGAACAACGAGTACCGTTTTCAGGGTCACTCCGACACGCCCCTCAATGACGCCGGCCGGGCCACCATCGGCTCGGTGATCGAGGCGGTACGCCCGTGGGAGCCGGTGGCTATCTATTCGAGCGATCTGCTCCGGGCACGGGAGATGGCTGACGAGGTGGGCAGGGCGCTGGGGATGGATATAACCGCCTCCGCAGACCTGCGGGAATGCAACTATGGGAACTGGGAGGGGATGACCGAGGAGGAGATCAGGAAGGAGTACGAGGCCGAGCTTGAACAGTGGCGAAGTGATGAGGCGGGATTCGCTCGCGGCGGGGGAGAATCCCTCGAGGAGATGCAGACCCGTTCCTGGGCCGAGCTCGAGTCGATCGCTGATGCCCATGCGGGCAAGGCCGCGGCCGTGTTCACCCATTCAGGACCGATCCGCGGCGCTGTCTGCAGGATATTCGGTTTAGGGATAGCCGAGAGATACCGCATTCAGGTGGACAACGGCTCTCTCACCGTGTTGTGTCGCACTCTGAAGGGACTGTGGAGGTTGGTTCTGCTGAACCAGACCGTTCATCTGGGGCTGTCGGTTAGTGCCTCGAGCCCCGTGGCCTCAATGGCCCCTGATCAGCCCCGTGATGCGGAAAGGTAGGTTTTTTCCGGGCACTCGAGGGCGCCCTGTGTAATCTGAGCGACGGTGATGGTACGGAACAGCTCGATGAGCTGCTGCTGAACTTCCTCAATCGGCGACTTGATCGTGCAGTACTCAAACTGGTCGCAGTGTTCCGCCCCCCCCTCTTTCAAGCAGACGGCGACGGTGATGGGACCTTCGATCACCTCCACTACCTCGGCCACGCTTATGTCGTCGGTCAGACGGGCCAGCGAGTAACCGCCTCCACGCCCCTGGTGAGCTTTCAGCAGACCCTGCTTGCTCAGGCGCTGAAGAACCTTGGCCAGCAGCTCGGACGGCAGACTGAAGACCTCGGATATCTCTCTCGTGCTGACGACGGTGTTGTCGGGCTTGCCACTCAGGTATCCCAGGGCGAGTATCCCGTATCCGGAAGCTTTGGTCAGCGTAAGCATGAGTACTCCACCTTCAGGCCCTGCAGGGCCGAGAATAGCGGTAGTCCAGAATACCGGACCTTATTACTCCGACTTTAACTTATGATGTCGGCGCTCGGTTCGTCAAGAGTTTCGGCATGCTGCATGCATGCTGCTGGCACGCTGCCTGCACGCTGCCTGCATTCCGACTGTACATTCACTGCCCGCCGACGGTATTTCGCGGCGGCACGGGGTGGGGGCGGACGCTTCGCGACTCGGTTCTCGATGAATCGGTTTTTATTAAAAAGGCGGGCCTACGCGGTGACGGTTGTGGGGGGGGAGCCGGTCAGTGCCCCGGAGGCTGGAAGGGGTGATGGGGCATAGGTAGATGGGGCATAGGTAGATGGGGCATAGGTAGA
>JAUVWC010000330.1 GCA_030604325.1 Candidatus Zixiibacteriota bacterium
CCGTGCCGGGACGTATGAAGAGCAGAACTATCATATATCCGCAGCAGTGGGACAGCAGGTCCACCGCCTGGGCCAGCTGAGTCTCAGCTTGAAGGCCGAGGATATCACCGTCAAAACACTCGAAGGTGTTACGCCCTACGACGCCCGTCACCGCATAAGGGGACTGGAGCTTCGCAGCATCGTGGATACGCAGGACCGTACCCCGTTCCCTACCAGCGGCGTACGGCACGAATTCATTTACGAAACCATCTCCACTATGTTCGGGAGCGATCTCTCCTACGTCCGCCTCCTCCTCTCCCTGGAGTCATTCCATACCTACGGGCGCCATACTTTCCACCCGCGACTGTTTTTCGGCTCATCGGACAACACCCTCCCCCCCGTGCGGTGGTTCCGGCTCGGGGGGCTCGACTCCTTCTACGGCTATGCCCGCGACCAGATGCGCGGTCGCCAGGTCCTGCTCCTCTCCGGGGAGTACCGCTTCAGAATCCCATGGCAGTCCTTCGCCCCGTTGCTGTTATCGCTCAGATACGACCTCGGAGGCGGTTGGGAGGAGGCGGCCGATGCCGCATTGAAGGATATGATCAACGGCGTTGGGATAAAGGCATCGCTGGACAGCCCGGTCGGTCCCCTGGAAGTGGCCTACGGGATACGTGAGGGAGGTTACGGCCGGTTCTATATGGGTCTGGGCTTCCGCTTTTAAGTGTTAAGCGCCTGTCTCAATCTCTCCATTGCTTCCTCTCCCAGCCTACCCCCCTCCTCCACCATACGCAGGTTCAACAGGGCCACCTCCCGGTAGATGGGCACCAGTTCGGGGAAGCGTTCGGAGAGCATCATCATATGACGTGAGACTACCTCGGCATCACCCCGGCTAATCGGCCCGGTGAGTCCTTCGGGAAGCCCGAGGGTTTTGACGGCTTCGGCAGCCGCGCTCATGCTCGGTAAAATGCCCCTATCTATAAAGGTCTGATCCAGTTCCAGCCCACGTGCCACTTGCTCTGCGGCCCAGGCCAGCGCCATTACTCCCGTGAAGGCCATCACGCCGACGGCGTGATAGACCGCCTTATCACATGTCGAAACGTCCAAAGGGTAACCGTGCAGCAGCCTCGCGAGGCTGTGTCCGAGTAGACGTGCGTCACCGTCGCCCTCGATGCCGATGATTATCTCCTTGAAGTAGGGCAATCCCCGCTCGCGGTCGGGAAACGGCTTCAGCGGATGGAAGGAGAGGCAGAGCACCCCATCCCGTCCCCCCGCCGCGGGACGGAGGATCTCGGCGGGTTCGGTGGCCGACGTCTGGACCAGGCAGGCGCCCTGTTTCATGTCAGCGCTACGGGCAAGGCCTCGCGCGACGTCTGTGAGACTTCGATCGGGTGTGGTGATGAGGACCAGACGCGCCCGCTCCCCCAACCCTGAATACGGTTCCACCACGACTTCTGTTTCCAGCTCCCGGGCGAGCCTATCGGCCGCGGCGGCCGAACCACCTCCCACCGCAACTATGGGAAAGCCAAGGCCGGCCAGAGCCCGGCTCAGGGCACTGCCCACGCGGCCGGGGCCGAGGCAGGCCACCGGCCACTGGGGCGGTGTAATCTCCTGCGAGGGGATCCATGCTGGCCAGGTAGCCGCAGTCACCGGCGGTCCCGTTGCATTTTAGTGGTCTGAACCGCGACGGCTGCCCCTTCCACAGGCTCGAGCACCCTTGCAAGTCGACCGCACCGGGCACTCGTAGTGCGCACGATAAGACGGACTGTCTGTTCATCGTACGAGCGATCGAGGACCACACCGACCTCGTGCACCGCGTTTACCAGGTCGGGGCGCTGCTGGGGGATCGAAACCTCCACCACGAGCTGCTGGCGGCGTACCTGTACTACCAGGGCTTCTACCAGGTC
>JAUVWC010000208.1 GCA_030604325.1 Candidatus Zixiibacteriota bacterium
ATCATGAAGGGCGTGGTGATGTTCTCGGCCTGGTGGATGGGCGACTGGCTCACGTAGAGGTCGAAATCCTCGAGGGGGGTTGTCCCCATGCGCACCTGCCCCACCTCGGTGATCCCCTGCTGGACGTTGCCCGAACTCTTGTAGAGCGTGTTGTAGAAGCTGATGAGGTTGGTCGGAGGGGCTCCGGTGACCACCGCGGCGAACATCTCGGTCTGGGTGACCATAAACGACGACTGGTATCCTCCCCAGCTGTGCCCCTGCAGGCCGATGTGGTCGAGATCGGCGTAGACGAGCTCGATGACCCTCCTCACCGCGCTGCCGACGCAGTCCATGGCCGAATCGCCCGGACGGCCGTCCACGTACACGACATCGGGCATCAGCACCAGGTAGCCGTCACTGGCGTAGGTGCACATGTGGGGGCGGTCGTCATAGGTCGGCATCGAGTAGGAGTGATGGCGCCCCGACATCTTCTCGTAGAAGTAGACCAGCATCGGATAGCGCCGGCCCTGCTCGTAGCCCGCCGGCAGCGTGAGCGTAGCCTGCAGGTGCACGCCCCGGCTGTTCTCGTAGTCTACCAGCACGCGAGTTCCCCACGCATATTCCGCCTGCTGGGGATTGGCCTCGGTGATCCTTCGCGGGCTGTGGAACGAGGTGTCGCTCACGTAGTAGTCGGGAAAGTCGACGAAGGTCTGCATGGTGAAGATGATGCGGTCGGCGTGCTTCGCTTTGGTGGGCCGTCCGATGCTGCGGTCCTCATAGATGAGCGGCACCGGCTCCCGGCCGATCCTGACCTGGTAATACCCCGACTTCTTCGTCCACTCACCGTAGGCGGAGAGCAGCAGGGGCTTGGAGGTGTCGATCGTCTCCTCCTCCCGGTCGAGCCGGAAGTAGCGGAAGCGGATCTGTTCCCTCTCCCCCATCCCGCCGGTGATGTTGACCGCCCTGCCCCCACCGAGCGGCAGGCTCCAGATGTCGAACTTGTGGTTGACCAGCACGGCACGGCCGTTCTTGGCCCACCCCGCCACCCCGTAGGCGGGCTTCTCGTAAGGGTGGTCGTCGTCCTCGTTGACGAAGTTCACACCGGCGAGTGCGGAGAGGTCGGTCGTCTCGCCGCTGGCGATGTTGCGCACCCACAACGTCTTATCCTTCAGGTAGAGGTACCATTTACCGTCGGGTGAGGCCCCCATCGACCGGCCGAGGGTCTCTACCATCAGGGCTCTCTCGCCGGTGCCGGTGTCGATGCGGTAGTAGTCGGCCCGGCTCCCGCCCCACGTAATCTCTCCGCGGTAGGGGGTATCGAGGCGCCCGACAGCCCACCTGCCGTCCTCGGTGAAGGTGACTGAACGCATGTCGTCATCGGCCAGCTGCAGCAACTTCATGCCGTCGAGGTGGAGAACCGTAGCATAGGTGAAGTTGCGGTCCCTGCTGGCGCGTCGCATCTGCACCGATTGGACCGGCACATCCTTCCAGTGCCAGATATCCACGTCCGCCTGTGGCTCGCCGCTCTCCGGCGCCTCCTCCTCCTGTTGTTTGAGGCCGAGGAAGATCTTCGAGTCGTCCTCGCTCCAGTTCAGGGCGGCAAATTCGCTGACCACCATATTCTCCGGGAAGGTGGAATCCTCGGCAGGATCGTAGACGACGGCGCGCTCCCGTCGGCCTCCCACATCGACCCAGGCCAGCAGGGTGTTGCCCTTCTGCTCCTTTCCATTTTCCTTCTTTCCCCGCAGCACTGCCAGCGCCGAGCCCTCCTCATTCCAAGACAGCTGGGCATATTCCATATCGCTGGTGTCGAGTAGCCTGAGATTGCTCTCACCCAGGTCCATCAGATACACACCGTTGCCTGTCCCGCCGGCGGCATCGACGGTATAGGCGAGCATGGTCCCCGCCTTATTGAAGGCGAAGGCTGAGACATTGCCGATGTTCTGCACCACGCCGCTGGTGAGATCCCGCAGGATGAGGTCGGTCCCGCTGTGCTCGGCCTCCCCGCCGATCTGTCTCTTCTTGATGGCCAGGAACTTCGCATCTTCCGAGAAGCGGAAGCTGGCCGCATCCGACTCGGTGTACTTGGTGCCCGATGCCAGCTCGAGCAGCTGGAACTTGCGACCGGCCGCACCTCCTGCCGGGCCACCGGCCTGCCCCCGGCCTCTCGGCTGTCGGCCTCCCTCCTCCTCCGGGGGACTGATCATATAGGCCACCCATTGGGAGTCATCAGAGAAGACCGGACCGGAACCGAGGGGAACGGTGTACTTCGTGTCTCCCTCCAGGAGCTCAACGTAGAGTGTGTCGTTGCCCTCGTTGGGGTTGTAGGCGTAGGTCATCCAGTTGCCGTCGGGTGAGATAGTGGTTGAGCCGATACGCCGCCAGCGGGCGTAGTCGTCCAGGGTGAGCACCTTCTTCTCCTGAGCCAAGGCGCTGCCACCAGCGGCCAGGACGAACACCACGATCCACATCATGGCGATCAGTCGCGCGTGGTTCCTCTGCATGGGAATCCTCTCCTGATAGGGATGCCAGTATCCCACCGGTGCCGGCCTCACAGCCGGCGACCAGGTCACACTGCCAGTCATTCTACAAGGGGGAGCTGTATTCTATAAACAGCGTTGTAGGCAATTATCAATGCCTCGGATAGAAAACACATTTACCGGCTTTAACTGGATAATCCAGTAGATAGTCCAGGTGGACGAGGTGGGCCAGAGTCGTATTGGAGTGTTTCCTTCCGTGCAATAATCTGCGCCAGCAATGATGAAAGGAACCGGCGGATGACGTTCGGGACGATCAGGTACATGGAATGGTTCAAGACCAGGGCCGGGGCGAAGTACGACCTCTGCCGGAGCGGCGCGGAGCCGCTCGGCCTGGACGCCCTGGAGTTGAGTGGGGACGACCTGGAGCTCTCCGGCGAGGATTCCTACGGCTACCCGCCCCTGCTGGCCGCCATTTCCCGGAGATTCGGGGTTGAGGATGAGAATGTCGTCTCCACCCTCGGCACCTCGCAGGGGCTATTTCTCGTCTGTGCCGCCCTGCTCTCCCCCGGTGACCGGGTCGTGATCGAGAAGCCGGCCTACGGGCCCATCCTCGCCGTTCCCGGAGCCTTCGAGACCTCCATCATCCGCCTGGGGCGCAGGTACGAGAACGGCTACCAGATTGATGCGGAAGAATTCGAGGCAATGCTCGAGCCGGATACGAAGCTCGTGGTGCTGACCAATCTTCACAACCCGAGCGGCGCTCTCCTCTCTGATAGCCTCATCAAGTCACTGGCAGAGATAGCCGCCGTCGGAGGAACCAGCCTGCTCATCGACGAGGTCTATCGGGATTTCGTGCAATCCGAAAAGGGGAGGACCTCTTTTCACCTCGCCGACAACATCATGGTCGTCTCGAGTCTGGGGAAAGTATATGGGCTGGGAGACCTGCGCTGCGGCTGGGCGCTAGTGCCGGCCGAACTGGCCACCCACCTGCGGCGGATCATCGATTACATCAACGTGGAGGGTGTGTTCATCGGCGAGCGGATCTCCACAGTG
>JAUVWC010000193.1 GCA_030604325.1 Candidatus Zixiibacteriota bacterium
AGCCTATTATCAGGCGAGCCTTAAGCTATCTAACCGGAGAGAGCCCATGATCATGAATCGCAGGAATTTTATGGAAACCGCCGGCGTCGGCCTGGCTGCCCTGCACCTGTCGGCTTTGACCGGTTGTGCTAGCTCGGTCGAAGGGGGCGAAGGTGCCGCCGGCGTCGGGATGTGCGATTGGAATCTCGGCGAGACGTGTAATCCCGACCTCATTCCCCTGGCAGAGGAAGCACATCTGGAGGGTATTCAGGTCAGTGTTGGCACGAATCCGGACAATATTCCTCTCCGCGACGCGGCGGTACGGAGAAAATACCTTGAACTGGGGAGGACGCACGGGATCACCTTCCATTCCGTTGCCGCCGGCGGCATCCTCAATAGTATCCCGCTGGCCACCGAGCCCCAGTCGGCTGTCTACGTAATCGACGCCCTCGAAGCGGCCGCGGCCCTGGGAGCGGGGAATGTCCTGCTGGCGTTCTTCGGAAGGGGCGACCTGCGGCTGCGCGGTGAGGACGGTAACGTCATCGATGAGAAGGAAGGGGATTTCTCTTCCTACAGGCTAAACGAAGAAAACGTCACCAAGGTCGTCGAGGTCCTGCGCCAGATAGTGCCCCGCGCCGAGGACGCCGGCGTGATCATCGGTCTCGAGAACACGATTACCGCCAGGCAGACCCTGCAGATCATCGACCGGATCGGCTCCCAGATAGTGCAGGTCTACTACGACGTGGGCAACTCCTGGGGCAACGGATACGACGTGCCCGGAGAAATCCGCATGCTCGGCAACGACCGCATCTGCGAGGTTCATCTGAAAGACTGGAACACGAACCTGTTCGGTAGTCCGGAAGGCATGGTGGACATGAACGCGTGCGCCCGGGCGCTGGAGGATATTGGCTACGATAAGTGGCTGGTGCTGGAAACAAGCGGCAGGCGAGACAGGTTCGTGGAAGATACCCGCGCGAACGTGGCGTTTGCCAAAGAGACCTTTCAGATGGCCTGATTCAGGCGGATTATCGTAATCGGGACAGATCCATACAGCTTGAATAGATACCTTAAAATTATCAAGAGCCCGGTCGCGATCGGGATCCTCATCGTTATTGTCGTGGTAATCCTGATGGGTGTAGGCAATAGCTACACCTCCACCGACCGCTTCTGCGCCTCGTGCCACGTCCATCCCCGGGCGACGGCCTCGTGGCAGCTGTCGACACACTACATAAACGAGAACAATACCATCGTTCACTGCGTTGAGTGCCACCTTCCACCGATTGGGCTGGGCTATGTCGTGCAGAAGGCACGGCTCGGTGTGAAGGATATGTTCGGGAAGCTGTTCAAGGATGATGCGAAGTTCAGCTGGGAGGAGAGGTCGCAGCTCGAGTACGCGCAAACCTACACCTTTCGGAATTCCTGTCTGCGCTGCCACCCCGATCTCTTCCCTATCGGGCAGTCGGAGAAGGGCGATGAAGCGCACCTCTACTATTCCCGCAAAGTGGATCAGCTGCGGTGCATCAACTGCCACCTGCAGGTGGGTCACTATGACGAACGCGCTATCGGGGCTACGCCGTTTGGACTGGTGACGGAAGAAGAGATGGAAATCTACACCGCGCCGGCCGTAGTGGATCGCTTCGAGAACTTCACCGAGTACATCCCGGGCTCCAGCGTCAAGTTCGAGATGGTGGCCATTGCCGGCGGCACCTTCATCCTCGGCAGCACGGATACGGAACACTTTCGGCAGGTCGACGAGGGCCCGGTCCGCAGCGTTACGCTCAGCCCCTTCTGGATGGGGAAGACAGAAGTGTCGTGGGATGAATTCGAGGCATGGTTCAGGCAGACGGCCGGGGAGCGTCGGACCGATACCCGCCGGTTGCCCTCGGTCGGCGACCCCGATATCGATGCCGTCACCGGCGCCACGCCCCCCTACGGGGCTCCCGACCAGGGGTGGGGAAAAGCTGACCGACCGGCGATCACCATGACCTACCATGCGGCTACGGCGTACTGCGCTTGGCTGTCCCGTGTCACCGGCAAGAAATACCGCCTGCCCACGGAAGCGGAATGGGAGTACGCCTGTCGTGGTGGGAGCACAGGCGCCTACTTTTTCGCAGGCGATCCCAACAACTACACGGAAAAGCGCCTGTGGAACCGGCTGTTCGGCACGGACAGGTCGGGGATAGATCCCTATGTGATCTATGCCGGCAACAGCGGTGGCAAGACACATCCACCGTCAGAGGTGATACCCAATCCGTTCGGACTTCTGAACATGTCGGGCAGCGTCAAGGAGTTCTGTCTCGACTGGTATGCGGCCGATGCTTACGAGCGCTATCCTGAGGGGGTCACCATCATTGACCCGCGGGGCCCGGCCGCGGGCACCGAACACGTGATCCGTGGCGGATCGTTCAAGAGCGACGCGGCGGATATTCGCTCGGCGGCTAGAGACCATACGCGCCACGAGGCATGGCTTGTGACCGACCCCCAGATTCCGAAGAGCCTCTGGTGGTATTCCGACTGCATCGATGTCGGCTTCCGGGTTGTATGCGAGAATGAGGAGAAGGATTCTGGTTGAATCCTCTGAGGAGGGTACCTGTTGCCTCATCTAAAAAAGTACTCGAACGGTGGGCATGGCCTCGAGGAGTAGAACGAGATACACTGACAGGGTAAGAGCGTGATCCATTGTTCGGATAAGGAGTTCTGACATGAATGAAAAGAAGGATGGCCCGAGTCGGCGCGAGTTCATCGGCGCCGTGGGAGTGGTCGGCGCGGTCGGGGCTGCCGCCGTGGCGGCCGGCTGCAGCAAGGTGGGAGAGCGATACGTCGGCTACCTGTATCCTCCTTTGCTGGATGAGGCGCCCGACGGTCCGGTACTGAAGGCCGGTCTGGTGGGCTGCGGTGGCCGCGGCACGGGTGCGGCGGCCCAATTCCTGAGTGCGGGCCCCAACCTGGAGATCACAGCCCTGGCTGATGTCTTCCGGGACCGCCTGGAGAGATGCCGCCGGAATCTCAAAGAGGATAAGGATGTTGAGGTGCCGGACGAGAACTGCTTCACCGGACTCGACGCCTACCAGGGACTGATCGATTCCGGCGTGGATGTGGTCCTGCTGGCGACCCCGCCCTACTTCAGGCCCGAGCATTTCGCCGCCTGCATCAACGCGCGCAAACATGTCTTTATGGAGAAGCCGGTCGCCGTCGATCCGGTGGGAGCGCGCTCTGTTATGAGTTCGGCCAGGAGGGCCGAAGAGATCGGGCTCTCTGTCGTAACCGGCACGCAGCGCAGGCACCAGTGGGACTACATAGAAACCTTCAGGAGGATTACCAAGGGCGCCATCGGTGACATCGTTGCCGCCAATTGTTACTGGAACGGCCAGGTACCCTGGTACCGGGACCGGCAGCGGGGATGGTCGGACATGGAGTTCATGCTCCGCGACTGGGTCAACTGGTGCTGGCTCTCGGGCGACCATATCGTGGAACAGCATGTCCACAACATCGATGTTATCCACTGGTTCACCGGCATGCACCCGGACAAGGCCCTTGGCTTCGGGGGGCGCCACCGGCGGCTGACCGGCGACCAGTTCGACTTCTTCAGCGTGGACTTCGTGTACGAGAACGGGATGCACGTCCACAGCATGTGCCGTCAGATCGCCGGCTGCACCAATAACGTGTCGGAATTCGTCATGGGGACGAAGGGATATTCAAATTGCCAGGATAAGATCTACAGCATGGACGGCGAGCTTGCCTGGCAGTACCCCTATCCGGTTGATGAATCGGGTGAGTCGACGGGAAGTGTGAAAGTCAATCCCTACTTCCAGGAACACATCGACCTCATCACCGCTATCCGCACGAACAAACCGATCAACGAGGCCGAAAACACGGCCATATCGACCTTGGCGG